>CAZWGW010000210.1:0-9825 GCA_964633565.1 uncultured Planctomycetaceae bacterium | reverse complement strand
GCCTCTGGGCGGCTGTCATATTCGGGTTGGCATGCCTGATCCGGTTCGGTGGCGCACTGCTGGGCATCGCCGAAGCCCAGCGTCTGCCGCTCGGTACCGTCGCTCTGGCCGCAGCCGTACTCGGGGGAGGAATCGAAACGGCCTGGCAGCTTGCCGAGCGGCGACGTGAACGTATCAACCGGGCTGCGGCGCACGCATTCGGATTTGAGTACGACGTTGATCTGCCGTCCGGAGTTCATTGTCCCCGGCCGGTCACATCACTGTTTGAGCACGGTGGAATCGAAATCCGCCATTGGATGCGCGGAATTCATGGCGGTCGCGCGTGCGCACGAACCTGGCGAACATCCGCGACGACCTGTGGGTGCGAGACGCTGGACAGAAACTGGCGGGATTTCTGCAGGTGCCGTGGATTGACACGATCGACGCCTCTCGCGCTTTGTGCAGACCAAGCGAGCGCGACTTGTCGTAAACTTGTTCTCTGCGCGGAACGCGCGCGAGTGCGTCAGGAGTCCGGAACTGCTTCGTCCTCGCCGACAATCTCCCGGTGCAGCCAGGCCCGGGCGTAGTTCCAGTAGCGGTGGGCCGTGGCCGGTGAGATCCCCAGCGCCTCGGCGGCCTGTTCCATGGTCAGTCCGCCGAAATAGCGGAGCTTGATCAGGTTCGCTTTCTCGGGATCTTTCTGCTCGAGTTTCTCCAGTGCGTCGTTGAGGGCCAGTACGTCCTCCGAAAGTCGCGGGATCTCCGGGTCGACCTGATCGAGGTCGACCTGCTGCCGGTCGCCGCCGCGGCGGAGCGCCTGCCGGCGGCGGGCGCTCTCCACCAGAATGCGGCGCATCGCCTCTGCCGCGGCGGCAAAGAAGTGTCCGCGGCTGTTCCAGTGCCGGGCCTGCTCGACGTCGACGAGCCGCACATACGCCTCATGCACGAGGGCCGTGGGCTGCAGCGTGTGCCCCGGCGCTTCGTGCAGCATCTTCTGTGCGGCGAGCCGGTGCAGTTCGCCGTACACCAGCGGCAGCAGGCGCGCGGAAGCGTGAGTGTCCCCCTGTTCGATCGCGGAGAGGATGCGGGTGACGTCGCGCATGGCGGGAGGATAACGGGGGTGGGGGTGTGCGCGGAGGGACGCGTGCGTCTGGTGACTTTAGGCGAGGGGATAAGGAGATGACGAGGCCGAATCAGCGTTTCCAGCACAGGAAGTCTGCATTGTCCGTCGACGACATGGCCTGCATCAGCGCGTGATTATCAAATCCTGGCAATTGTTGCAGGCGCTCAAGCAGCGGCCGGATCCCGTCTGAGTCGTCCGGTATCACACAACCTGACTCGCTGCCAGCCAGCACCCAGAAAACGTCCTCGACAAACGGGCCCTCATCGGTCGTATGAATGACCACCGAATGGAGGTCAGACCACCGCACCGACTCAACGAGACCGCCGGGGCGCCGACAGGTAATCGCGTCGTCATCAAACGTGACCACGCAGTGTTGCCTTACGGGAGCCGGACGGCGCCGAAGAAAATCAAACAGCCCCACAGAATCCTCCGATGGTCGGCCATATAAGGGAGCGTTCAGAATCGCGATGACGTGGTCCGATGTGTTCAGCCGTCATTTGATTCCCCTCATCTCCTCAACCCCTCATCTCCTCATCGCTTTCATCGCAGCCGCCCGACGCACTCTCCGCACTCACCGCCGTTTCGGCCGGTGAATATGCGTCGCCTGTCCAAAGGCCGCCTCGGCACTCTCCATGATCGTCTCCGACAGCGTCGGGTGGGCGTGAATGCTCTCTGCCAGGTCGCGGGCGAGTGCGGCCGTTTCTACGGCGAGCACTCCCTCGGCAATCATTTCGCCCGCCCCCGCGCCGACAATGCCGACCCCCAGCACCCGGTCGGTGTCGGGATCGAAGATCAGCTTGGTGATCCCCTCCGTGCGGGCAATCGCCTGTGCCCGGCCGGAGGCGGCCCACGGGAAGCGGACCACTTTGACGGGCCGGTTCTGCTCCTTCGCCTGCGTTTCGGTCAGGCCGCACCAGGCGAGTTCGGGGTCGGTGAACACGACGGCCGGGATGGCGACGTTGTCAAACCGGGCCGGCTCGCCGAGGATCGTCTCGACGGCCACCTTCGCCTCGCGGGTTGCCTTGTGGGCCAGCATCGGTTCGCCGGCCACGTCGCCGATTGCGTACAGGTGTGGGTCGGCCGTGCGCAAATTGCGATCGACCTCGATGAAACCGCGGTCGGTCACCTTCGCTTTCGTATTTTCAAGACCGAGCCCTTTGCCGTTCGGGATGCGGCCGACGGAAACCAGCACACGGTCGAACGTCTGCGGTGATTCGACCCCCTCCCCTTCCAGTTCCGCCACGATACCGGCGTCGGTCGCCTGGAGGCCGTTGACCTTCGTGCTGACATGGATCGCGGCAAACTGCGACTTGAGCCGCTTCTGCAGCGGATTGACGAGGTCGCGGTCGGCCCCAGTGAGGATCTGCGGCAGCATCTCAACGACAGTCACTTTGGAACCGAGCGCCGCGTAGACCGAGCCCATCTCCAGGCCGATGTAGCCGCCGCCAATGACGAGCAGCCGCTGTGGCACATCCGGCAGTTCGAGTGCGGCCGTGGAGTCCATGACGCGCGGGTCGCCGATGTCGAACATCTTCGGCATCGCCGGACGGGAGCCGACAGCGATGATGCAGGTGTCGAACGTCAGGCGGTCGGTGGAGCTGTCGGGGCGGGTGAGCTTGAGTGTTGTGGAGTTCTCGAATTCGCCGCGGGCCTGGATCAGTTCCACACCGCGGGATTTGCAGAGCTGGCGGACGCCACCGGTCAGTTGTCCGACGACCGACGACTTGAAACCGCGGAGCTTGTCGATGTCGATCTGCGGCTCGCCGAAGGAAACGCCCCACGCCGCCGCTTCATGCGCTTCGTGGATCAGTTTCGCCACGTGCAGCAGGGCCTTGGAGGGGATGCAGCCGCGGTTGAGACAGACGCCTCCGGGCTGCGGGTCCTGATCGATGAGCGTCACGGAGAGTCCGTGGTCGGCCGCGTCGAATGCGGCCGGGTAACCGCCCGGTCCGCCGCCAAGGACGACGACGCGGGTCGGTTTTGCAGCAGCAGGTTCCATCGGTTCCCTTTCGTGGGCAAAACAGGACAGGAGTCATTTCACGCGCGCGATGGCGGTCGATTTGCCGTGGGTGACAGGGGCATCGATCGCAGGCACATGCACCGCAGTCAGGCGTGAGGCCTGAGGAGCCATGGAAATGGATGCCCCTGCTCGGCTCGCCTCACCCCCCCAGCGCCTCGTTGGCCGCCGCGTTGATCATCCCCACATACCACAGCACCACCCGGAAGATCATCACGATGATAAACGCCGCCACCAGCGCCCACACCACCCAGCCGGCGGTGATCGCCAGCGCCCGCAGCGTCCGCCGCGCCTGGTCCTCGAACTGCGGACTGAGGCGGTGCAGCGCCTCGGGCACAGTGCCCGAAGTCTCCGAGATGTGCACGATCTGCACGAAGTCCGCCGGGAACAGTTCGCTGTTCCCCAGGGCGTCCGCCAGCGGCTCGCCATCCATGATGTCGCCGTTGATCTGCGGGATCGCCCCGATGAACACGCCGTTGGCCGTCGCGCGGAGGCTGGCGTCGAGGCTGTCCGTCACCGGCATCCCCGCCTGCTGAGTCAGGTGATAGGCCCACGAGAACCGCGCCACCGCAAACGCCCGCATGCAGTTCGCCACCACCGGAATGCGCATCAGCGTCGCGTGCAGGGCCTTTTGCCCCTGCAGCGACGACGCCGCCACGCGGTAGCCGATGTAGATGCTCGCCACCAGGAGGGCCCAGAACGTGAGCCATTTCAGCGCGCCCGCCGCCCCCATCATGCCGAACGTGAGCCGCTGGATGTCGGCGTTGTCCGACGCGATCATGCCGAACACGTACAGCACCAGCGCGACGATCAGGACCGCCGCCACGAACTGGATCACCGGCAGGGCGATCAGTCCCAGAAAGTCTTTCCGCAGCCGGAGGTTGTTCTCGTAGTGATCGGCCAGCGCGTGGAGCACTTCCGGCAGCGCGCCGGTGTGCTCGGCCACGTTGACCATGTCCACCATCAGCGGCGGAAAGTAGCCGCCGTGCGAACGGAGCGCCGCCGCGACGTCCTCGCCCGACTTGAGCTGATCGGTCACGTCGCGCATCACGCCGCGCAGCCGCGGGTCGCCCGTCTTGGCGACGGCGAGCTCGCAGGCCTTCACGACCGGCAGGCCGGAGTGCAGCATCGTGGCAAGCGACCGGCAGACGATCGCCAACTGCTTCAGCGAGACGCGACTGGCAGCCATTGTTTTGAAACACCCTCACGCGGACGACCCCGCCGGCATGCAGTCATTGTAACCCGAAGCGTGAGCGAGGGAACGAGGCGACGAAAAATCTCCGTCCCCCGTTACGCTCTTTGATGTTGCGCCGTAGCCGAATTCGCCAGGAATTCGGGTGTCGTTGGCACGTTTGACGCCCGAATTCTACGCGAACTCGGCTGCGCGAGGTCCGAATACCCAACTTCAGAACTTACGCTTCGGGTGACAACGGCCGCCGCATGAACCGCTCCATCAGCTCATGTCCCGCGCGAATGACATTTCCCGCCGCCTGCGCGGCCGGTTCGCAGTAATTGGCCGCCCCCCGCGGCTCGATCGAGGTGCCGCACATCGCGAACGGCACCCACCCGTGACTGTGCGTCTTCGTGCGCAGGAACGTCGGATGGTCCGGGCAGATCAGCAGGCGATATTCCCCCTGCGACTTCAAAGACTCGTGGACCGGGCCGACGATATCGGCGTCGATCCGCTCGAGTGCCTTGACCTTCGCGTGCGCATCTCCCTCGTGCGAGGCTTCGTCCGTGGCTTCGACGTGCACGACGACAAAGTCGGTTCGCTTCAGCGCCTCGATCGCAAACCGCCCTTTGGCGGCGTAATCGGTGTCCGTATAGCCGGTCGCGCCGGGGACTTCCACGACGTCGAAGCCGACCAGCCGTCCCATTCCGCGGAGCAGGTCGACCGCCGTGATGACTGCTCCATGTACACCGAATCGTTCGTGGAAGGGCGTCAGCGACGGGGCCTTCCCCTGACCCCAGAGCCAGATCTGGGTTGCCGCCAACTCCCCTGCCGCCACGCGCTGCCGGTTGACTTCGGCCTCCGCGAACAGGTGGACGCTCTTGTCCATCAGTCCCCGGAGGTCACACGCGCCGCTCCCCAGCGGCAGGTGGTCGGCAATCAACTGGTCCGGAATATCGTGCGGCGGCGTCGTACACGTGTCCCCGCTGAACGGCGCTTTGCCGTCGCGCGCACGATAGATCAGCAGGTTGCGGTAACTCACCCCCGCATGGAACTTCCAGTGCTCATCGCCGCAACAGGCCCGCTGCATCACTTCGATCAGGCGCCGCCCGGCCTCACTCGGGACCTGCCCGGCGGTGAAACTCCGCATCCGCCCATCGGCGATCGTCACCAGGTTGCAGCGGATGGCCCAGTCGTCCGGGCCGAGCGCGATCCCCTGCGCGGCCGCCTCAATCGGGGCGCGCCCCGTGTGGTACACGAGCGGGTCGTAGCCGAACAGGCTCATCGTCCCCACGTCGCTCCCCGAGGGCATGGATGCGGGAACGTGGTCCGTCAGCCCCACGACGCCGGCGCGGGCCACGGCGTCCATCCGCGGGATGCACGCGGCCTCCAGTGGCGTACGGCCGCCGAGCGCCGCCTGGGGTTCGTCGGCACAACCGTCGGGGATAATCAGCGCATACTTCATGACGTCGATTTCGAATGGCGCAGCGCGCGGGATACACGAGGAGCGCGGTCCCGCCGCCGGATGATAGCAAAGCCCCACGAAACGCGACGATCCCGGCTCAGTCGCGGCGCTGACCGCTCATGCGCAGGATGAAGTAGAGCAGCGTCAGGATCGACTCCAGCGTGGCAGCGACGTAAGTCCACGCGGCGGCGTTGAGCACCGCGCGCACGGCGATCGCCCCTTCCTCATCCACAATGCCCAGGCTGCCGAGTTCCTCCTTCGCCCGGTTGCTGGCGTTGATCTCAACCGGCAGATTGACCAGTTGGAAGAACACCACCCCTCCGAACACGACGGCTCCCACCCAGAACAGCCCCATCGACCCGATCGCCACAGCGATTGCCAGCAGGATGAACCCGAACGACGAGCCGATGCTCGCCGCCGGGACGGCGGCGTTGCGAATTACCATCGGCGCGTAGCCGTGCGCATGTTGCAGCGCGTGCCCGACCTCATGCGCGGCAATCCCGACGGCGGTCGCAGACCGGCTGCGGTAGACCTCCGGGCTGAGCCGCAGGGTGCGCGACCGCGGATCGTAATGGTCCGACATGAAGCCATGTGTTTCTTCGATCGCCACGTCCGTGACGCCCGCCGAATCGAGGATATGCTGCGCCGCGGCCGCGCCCGACAGGGGGGCCGGGACGCGCATCCCGCGCCGGTAGGCCGATTTGATCCTGGCCTGCGCCCAGATCATCAGGATCAGGGCCGGCGAGAGAATCAGGAAATACCGCGGGTCAAACCACATTCTCCTGCTCCATCTTCCTTAACTCGGTCCACGACGATTCGCTGGATCGGACGCGGCCGGTGTTGCCGCCGCTCTGATGCAACATGCGCTCGCGAGAATCTTATGGAGCCAACGAACGGACGGACAGCGGCGCAGGATCACCAGGAGCCGCCCGGTCGTGCCATCGGCGTTTGAATGCGCGTCGTAACTGATTCGCAAGAAATGAGTTGTGTTTTCATTGCCGCCTCGACGGCAGCCACCGACCTTTCTTGACACTTTTTCAAAATCAGCCGTATAATCCGCCCCCCTCCACCCCACCGGCGGTTGCGCAGCTTTTGCCGATGCAACCTTCGGCGCACTCCGTGCATGGATGCCAATGGGGTGTCTGCGGCCACGTCCCCTCCCCCTTTCGTTATCGGGACCCTGAGTGCCGATCCCGAAGCGTACGCGCCGTCAGACCTTATGGTGCGGCCTTGCGGCCTGCCTGCTGCTGGCAGCCGCTGCGCCGTCGCGCGCGCAATTGCACATCGCCGACGACACTCCGCTCCACGTCGACGATGGGATCCCCTTTCAAGAGGAGACGGCCGGCGTCACTGATCAGGACCCGATCGTCATCGACGCCCAGTTTGCACAACAGTGGCAGGAAGGGGGCACCGACGCCCGCGAAAGCTCCAGGGAAAAGAAACGCGAAAACAGGACCGACGTGTATCTGTTGCGGGGCCGGTGTCGGATCGCTCAGGGGCACTTGTTGCTGTCGGCGCGGCAGATGGTCGTGTGGCACAAGGCCGGGCCGCCGCGCGGCGGCCTCGAACGGATGGTCGTCTATCTGGAGGGGGACGCGCGGATCGAGTGGCCGTATCGTCGCGAGGAACAACACGCCCTGTTGCTCGAACTGCAGACCGGCGGGGGTGTGTCATTCGTCGGCCGGCCGCCGGCCCCGGACATCTCCGGCGCGGACGATCCGATCTACCGGCGCGCGGCCGCGCAACGCGACGCCGCCGGGCGGAACCACTTGCAACCGACGCAGATGATCCTGACCGATCCCCAGGGGGGGCCCCGCCGCGGGCTGGCCGCGCCCGGTACGGAACCGGTCTTTGAACGACATGTCACTATCAACCCCCGCTTTCTCGGACAGCACCTCAACTTCAATACCACCACGACCGACACCGTCCCGCCGGAACTGGTCCTCACCGTCACTCAGGGGGTGAACATTGTCGTGACCGGCGTCCCGGTGGTGATCAACGGCGTCCCCACGCCATCCAAGGTCGATCTGACCGCCGACAGCGCGATCATCTGGACCGACCCCGGAGTGGTGAGCGACTTCTCCACCGAGTTTGAAATCGGACCTGAGACTCCCCTGCGGGTCTATCTCGAGGGGAACATCATTGTCCGCGAATCAACGGGACTGGGGACCGGCGCGCAGACCGAAGTCCGCGCCACGCACGCGTACTACGACGTCAGCGAGCGGCGCGGACTGCTGGTGAACGCCGAGGTTCGCGCCTTCCTTCCCAAGCTCGGTGGTGAGTTGCGCGTGCGGGCGCAACAGGTGCGCCAACTTGCCGAACGCAACCTCCACGCGCAGAACGCCTGGGTTTCAACCAGCCAGATGGGGCGTCCCGGATATCGATTCGAGGCCAGCGACATCTTCCTGGAGGAACGCTTCGATCCGGGACAGCCCCGCTTTGACCCCCTGTCCGGCGAGGCCGTGCCGGGCGACCTGTGGGTCACCAGCCACAACAACCGCCTGTTTATCGAGGACGTCCCGGTCTTCGTCGCGCCGTATCTCGCCGGACCGGCCGAGAATCCCGCCGTGCCGCTGCGGCGCTTCGACATCGGCTACAACAGCTACTTCGGTCTGAACGCCCAGTCGGTCTGGAACGTCGAAAGCCTGATCGGCCGCGAACTCCCCCGCGGCCTCGACTGGGACCTGCTGATCGACGGGTACACGATGCGCGGTCCCGCCGTCGGCACCGCCTGGGACTATGGCGCCCGCACCACCGTGTTCGGCATGCCGACCATCACCAGCGGCCTGGGGCGGCTCTATTACCTGCACGACGACGGCGAAGACAACCTCGGGTTGAATCGCCGCAACCTTGACGTCCCCGACAACAACCGCGGCCAGGCGCTCGTTCGACATCGCTGGGGACCGGAAGACCCATTCACCCCGTTTGGACCGTCGCTGATCGCGGAGATCGGCTACATCTCGGACCGCAACTTCCTCGAGCAGTTCGACGAGAACGGCCCCAACGGCTGGGACCGCGGCAAGGACTACGAATCGCTGCTCTACCTGCACCAGAACATCGACAACTTCACGTTCTCCGGCCTGGTTCAGGGGCGGCTCAACGACTTCGACAACGACACGCAGTGGCTGCCGCGCGGCGACCTGACCCTGCTCGGCGAGCCGCTCCTCGGCGGCTGGCTCAACTGGAGCACGCACACCTACGCCGGCCTCGGACACCTGCTTCCTGCCGAGTCGCCGACCGATCCCGCCGACATCTTCAGCCCGCTCCCGTACTTCACCGATTCGAGCGGCGGGGTCGCCATGACGCGGCACGAACTGGACCTCCCGCTGAGCGTCGGGCCGGTCAAGATCGTCCCCTATCTGCTGGGAGAGGCCGCCTGGTGGCAGGAGGACGTCACGCAGAACGATCTGGTGCGGCTCTACGGCAGCGCGGGGGTCAAGGGGAGCGTCATGTTCTGGACGGTGCGGCCCGAAATCCGCAGCGACATCCTCGGGCTCAACGGCCTCGCACACAAGATGGTCTTCGACTTCGACTACTACTACGCGCAGTCCGACGAGCCGCTCTCGTCGATCCCCCAGTACAACCCCTTCGACGACAACGCCCAGGAGCGCTTCCGCTCGCGGTTCGTCATCAATGAATTCGGTGGCGTGCTCCCCGACATGTTCGACCCCCGCTTCTACGCGCTCCGTTCCGGCGCCGGCCGCGGCGTCACTGCCCCTTATCACGAGCTGGTCGACGACATGCAGGTGTTGCGGCTCGGGTGGCGGCACCGCTGGCAGACGAAGGCCGGCCCGCCCACTCGCCCGCGGATCGAAGACTGGATGACCCTCGACCTCGAAGCAAGCTGGTTCCCCGACGCAGACCGGGACAACTTCGGCGAGGACTTCGGACTGGTCGGCGGGCGCTACGCGTGGTACGTCGGAGAGCGCACGGTCGTGCTGGCCGACGCGATTTACGACCTGTTTGCCGGCGGGCAGGAGTTGTGGAACCTCGGCGTGCAGAGCCAGCGCAGTGAACGGGGGAGCGTGTAGCTGGGGGTCCGCCAGGTCAAAGTCGGCCCGATAGAAAGC
>CAZWGW010000209.1:4841-9838 GCA_964633565.1 uncultured Planctomycetaceae bacterium | reverse complement strand
ACGACTGTCGTGTTCAGCAACAATGGAAAGCTCATCGTTTCGGGAGGTGCGGAAGTCATCGTCTGGGATACGGCCACCGGCGACGTGAAGCGAACCATCGAATGTCCGCGATGCCACAGCCTGGCGTTGGGCGGCGATGGAAAACGCATCGCGGCCGCCTCAAACGACACGGTGCAAGTCTGGGACTTGGAGACTGGCGACCTACAACTTTCACTCAAAGGACACGCCGGCCCGATCCGCTGCGTGGCGTTCAGTCCCGACGGGCGCCACATTGTGTCGGGTAGTGAGGACAAGACCGTGCGGGTGTGGGATGCGGCGGCAGGCCAGGAGGAGCATGAGTGTGAGACGTCGGCCACGGTCCTCGCGGTAGCGTTCGCCGTCGACGGCGAGCAGATCGCATCGGCGAGTGATGACGGAACGGTCAACCTCTGGGATCAGGAGACGTGGCATACGAAGCGGAGCCTCAAACTGTTCTTTCCCGCTGACTATCCACGTGCCGTGGCATTCAGTGCTGACGGCCGGCGCGTCATCACCGCAAGCCTGGAATGGCGCTTCGCAAACCTAGGCGGGATCAAGGTGTGGGACGTGGCCACAGGCCAGGAGTTGCTTGCTCTTCGAGGACATTCAACCAACGTGACCTGTGCGGCGATCCACAACGACGGCCGGCGAATCGTGACGGTGTCTTACAGCGGGACGACCGCGCTCGTGTGGGACCTTTCAGCAACTCCGGAAAAGCTCACCCGGCCGTTCGGCACCGCGGTGCTCAACCCCGACGGCGAGCACGTCATCACGAATTTGGAGCTGGGGGGCGTAAAGATACTGGACGCGGCGACCGGTCAAGAGATGCTAGCCTTGAACGAGCAACTCGTCTCGCCCGAAAGCTGCGCGATCAGCAGTGATGGACAACGCATCCTTTTGGGCGACTGGAACGGCACGCTGAAAGTGTTTGACGCGTCGGGACGGCAGCAATGTGTCTTCATCGCACACCCAGGCCCCGTACATTGCGTGGCGATCAGCGGCGATGGCCGGTGGATCGTGTCGAGCGGACCCATTGGAAACAGTGTGGTGAAGGTCTGGGATGCGGCGACTGGGCAGGAGAAATTCACCGTGCCCATAGCAAATGTCCTGTGCGCGGCGTTCAGTCCCGATGGCACGCGGATCGCCTTGGGGTTTAACAATTTGTCGGTCTGGGACGTCGCCACTGCCCGCAGAATCTTCACGGTCGAGCTACCCATCTATGCGCGCCACGTGGCGTTCAGTCCCGATGGCACAAAGATCCTCTATGGCGACGCGGTGCGGGACGCGACGACGGGGCAGGAAAAGGTCAACCTCAAAGGGCATACCGGCGTCGTGTATGGAGCGGCCTTCAGTCCCAACGGAACGCGAATCCTCTCGGCGGGCGGTGCCGACGGTACGTTTACCGTCTGGGATGCATCGACCGGCCAGGCGAAGCTCACCCTCAGAGCGTATACAAACTTCATCAAGAGCATTGCATTTACGCGCGACGGCCGGCACATCGTCTCGCTCGGCCGCGATGAAAAGTGGGGAGATGACGTGCTGAAGGTGTGGGAAGCCCCAATTCCTGAGGCCGCACCGTGGACCGAATGAATTTTGCCGATCGACTTGGACGAGGCGATGTCCGAAGCTGAGTCCACTGTCATTGGTTTTGGGACGGCGCGCGGCGTATGCTCTTGGGTGCCATGAGCGAAGTGACGCAGATCCTTCAACAGATCGAATCGGGCGACCCGTCCGCGGCCGAGCAACTGCTTCCGCTCGTGTATGACGAACTGCGCAAACTGGCGGCCGTGCGGCTGGCACACGAGGCGCCCAGACCGACGTTGCAAGCGACGGCACTCGTCCACGAGGCATACCTGCGCCTCGTCGATGCCGACCAGGCCAGGCATTGGAACGGCCGCAGCCACTTTTTCGGCGCAGCGGCCGAGGCGATGCGGCGGATCATGATCGAGAGGGCCCGCGCCAGGAAGGCGGCCAAGGCGGGGGGCGGACAGCATCGCGTCCCCCTTGACGGATTGCAGGTCGCCAGCACCGAGCCGCAGTGGGACCTGCTGGCGATCGACGCCGCGCTGGCACAACTGGAATTGATCGACCCCCAGGCCGGGGAGATCGTCAAACTGCGCTACTTCGTGGGGATGACGATCCCCGAGGCAGCCGCGGCGCTGGGGGTGTCGCCGTCGACCGTCGATCGACATTGGGCGTGGGCGCGGGCGTGGCTGCACGCCAAACTGCAGGCGGAAGACAAGGCGGCGGCGCGGGGTTGCTGAACGACGCGGCGCGACGCTCGTTCCGCGGATATGCATCCGCGGCTGCTTCCGCTGCGATCCATCACGCGAGCCACTGGCGGCCGTCGTCGTGCGCGATCTCGATCTGCGGGCGGGGCTGCCCTGCAACGAGCCGCCAGGTCAGGCTGAGCACCTCGCTGCGCAGCGGCTGCGGATCGTCGAGCGTGGAGGCGCCGACCGGGGCGAGTTCTCCGCGCGTCAGCCGGTACAGTTCCAGCCGCCACGGGTCGCGATCGATAAGCAGCAGTTCGCGCGTGCCGACCTTCTCATAGAAGCCGAGTTTATCCCGGCTGCGGTCGTCGGGACTGACGATCTCGATCCCGAAGTCCGGCCCGCCAAACCAAAACGTGGCATGACACTCGGCCGTGCCGGCGTGGAGGAACACGGCGAGATCTGGAATGCGGTAATTGTGCTCCCAGTCGTGGATGCGGTCGCTGACGTTGACGCCGGGAAACACCCGCCCGCGACCCGAGTCCTGGACCACTTGCCGCAACGGGATGCCGACCCCAAAAATCAGATCCTGATGCTCCACGTTCGGGTTCGGCAGGACGTAATACACCCCTTCCCAGACCTCGTCGTGGAGGTCAAGTCCCTTGCGGCGCCGATCAGCGATGAGGGCGCGTGAGGTGTAAGGATCCTGGATGAGTGTGGACATCTGAGGACCTCGTGGAAGATGCGCGTGGCGCACCAATTGTAGCCTGAACGGGCGACACGGGTCGAGTCGGCCTGTGGCGCTGCCCGGGAATTGCAGATTGCAAGATGGTCACCCCGTCATGTCTGCGCGGGTTCGCAATACGGGCACGTCTTGCGGTAGATGATCTTGTGGCACCGCGCGCACTCCCGCGGGCCGAACAGCAGCGGAGGCTCCATCCGGAACTGCTGGTAGATCAGATAGATCAGAGTCAGAAACGTGATCGAAGCCACCGCCAGCGCGCCGGGCTTATCGGACAGGTTCCCCCCCAGCAGCATCTGCACGATGATCATCCCGCCGCACAGCGTGTAGATCGCGATCACCCACCACTTGTTCCGCTTGAACGCCGTCCGCTGGATCTGCGAGTTGACCTGTTCGGCCACGTGCGACTCGAGCAGTTCCCGCTTGCGTTCGTCCACTTCGGCGACGTTGGCCGCCTTGGCCGCGGCCAGCAGCCGCCGCACGCTGTCGAGGACCCGATACGTATCGTCGAAGTCGAATTCCTGCTGGTGCGCCCAGCGGTTACGGAACTCCCGGAGCTCGCTCACCAGGCTCCGCTCGTAATGCCCCAGATCGTTGCGGAATACCGTATTCCACTGGTCCCACATCACCGTGAGGAGGGAATGCGCGTCCCAGTCGATCTTGTCTCCGCTCACCCGGCTGCGGTCGTCGCGAAAGCTCCCGGTGGCCGAGCGGACCCAGTTGTCCTTGTAGATCGCCCTCAGCTTCTGCTCCACGTAAGGCGTGAGGCCACTCGTCAGCAGGTCCAGGGCTTCGGAAATACGCTCGTTCAAGAGTGGCTCGCGGTGCGTTGCATCAGGTGCGGGACTTCCCGGGAATCGTAGAACCGGCCCGGCCGACGGGGAAGAGAGGTGCCGCCGCTGATTATCGACCAACCGTTGGGGGCGAAACGATTGCAACGTTACGCGGGGTGACACGCCCGTCCGCCGGACGATTCGTCACATCCGCCACAACCGGAATCGGCATTCACACTGCCTTTGCTGGTTACCCGAAGCGTCAGCGACGGAATTGGACGACACACAACTCCGCCCCTCGCTAACGCTTCGGGTTTCGTTTGTCGGCGCTCCGTGACAAACGCGCAACATCAAAACCTGCGAGTCGGGCTCGTGTAAAATGCTACCCTGCCTTCCCCATCCGGATGCGCGCCACGCGCGACAGTCTGGCCCCGCCGGCCGCCAGCGGAATCAGCCGCAATGTCGTCGGCAGCCAGGCCGGTTTTGCCTGCTTCTCTTCGGGGAGTTCATTCAACACCGGCAACGTGAGCTTCCGGCCTGTCCCGTACGGCTCGACCGTCGCCGGGTGCAGGTACAATCGCTTCCCCTCGATGAACTTCGTCAGCAGGTCCGCCAGTTCGCGGCTGATCTTCGTCCACAACACGATCCGCGAATCGTGCCGCAGCACGAGACCATATTCGCCCGACGTCTCCATGTACGGGGCGAATTCCGCTTCCACGCGGTTCAGCGCAGGCGCCTCTCGATAGCGGACGTACTCCACCAGCGCCGCATCGAGCTGGCCGTGCTCGGCCAGTTCCTTCCACTTGTACTGCAGCGCCGCCCCGGCGCCGTCCGCGACGCCGGTCTCGCCCCGGCGTTCTTCCTCTTCCATGACCTGCATCACCCGGCTGTCGGGGGTCGCCGGCCGGCACCGGGTACGGGCCCATTCCCGCAGGTCGAAGATCTTGTCCTCCATCGTCACCGAGAGCGGCACCGTCAGGTCCCGCGCATCGAGCATGTCCTTCTGCGTCAGCATCCGCCCCTGGCTGTACGACTCGATGATCGCCGAGTTGACGATCGTCTCGATCTCCGCGCCGCTGTATCCCTCGGTTTTCGTCGCCAGTTCCTCGATGTCGAACTTGTCCGGCTTCCAGCCCCGCCGCTTGAGGTGGATGTTGAAGATCGACTTCCGTTCGTAGTAGTTCGGCAGGTCGACGAAGAACAGCTCGTCGAAACGGCCGCGCCGCAGGAGTTCCGGCGGGAGTTTCGACA
>CAZWGW010000209.1:0-4831 GCA_964633565.1 uncultured Planctomycetaceae bacterium | reverse complement strand
GTTGGCGGTCGCCACGACGAACACCGGCTCCCTGTGTTCCTGCAACCACGTCAGGAACCGGCCGAAGATGCGGGACATGGTGGCGTCCATCGACGCCTCTTCGTCGAAACCGGCGAACGCCTTGTCGATTTCTTCCATCCACAGCACGCTCGGGGCGATCGTCTCCATTACCTTCAGCACGTCGCGCAGGTTCTGTTCCGAGCTGCCCCGCTGGGCCTCGAGCAGGGTCGACAGATCGAGCCGCACCAGCGGGAACCCGAGGAGCCGGGCGATCGCCTTGGCGCTCAAGCTTTTTCCGCAACCCTGCACGCCGACCAGCAGCACGCCTTTGGGGTTGGAGATGCCGCGCTCGCGGGCGTCGACGCTGAACGCCTCGGCCCGCTGGTGCATCCACTCCTTCAGCCCCTCCAGGCCGCCGATATCGTCCAGCCCCTCGTCGAGGTCGAAGAATTCCAGCAGGTCCGACCCTTGCACCATCTGCCGCTTCTCGCGCACGAGGGCCGCATACACGTCGTCGGTGATCTCCTCCCGCCCCTGCAGCGCCTTGGTGAAAGCTTTTCGCGCTTCCTGGGCCGTCAGTCCCAGCACGGCGTTCAGCAGGTGTTCCTCCTGCTTTGCATCAACCTCCAGCGGCGCGATGGCGTCCCGTTCCTCCAGTGCGGCCGCCAGCTCCCGCCGCATCTCTTCGAGTCCGGGCAGCGGCATTTCGATGACGGACGTGTCCTTCATCAGTTCCAGCGGCACATCGTCCACCGGTCCCATCAGGAACAGCGTCTTGCGCTGCGCCCGCAGCCCCGGAATCATGTCCCGCAGCTTGCGGACCACTTTCGGATCGTTCAGGTACGGGTGGGCGTCCTTCAACAGGAACATGTGTTCCGGCGGGTACTTCTCGATCTCCTCCAGGAAGCCGAGCGGGTCCGGCCGGCCGTTGCCGTTCGAATGCAGCGCCGGCTGCGGGCCGCTGGTGAGCGACCACAGCACCAGCCCCAGCTCCAGTTCCGACGCCAGGTCGGCGAGTTCGTTTTCCCACCGCTCCTCTTCATAGGTGCGGAGCATCAGGAGCGGGTACTGCGACAGGATCCGCGTGCGGATGTCGTCGAGCGTGTCGGCAGTCGTCATGGCAATGTCTCTGAATGTCGCTCTGTCACGGTGTCGCCGGGGTTGCGGCGCGGCGACGGGGTCGTGTTGCGTTTCGGAAACGCATGTGGCCGATCCTCAACACACACCGCGTGCTGCTCTTCCGCGCGGGAAGGTATCGTCGGCCGCAACCCCCGCCACTGCTGAATGATACGCTTGCCACGCACGCACGCCTACCGCAACCGGCACGGCAATCGCCTTTGAACGTCCGCGCGTGCCTCGAACCCCCTTCACCGGCAGCGTCCCATGCGCCACGAGGTCCCCGACATGCTCGACGAGCCTGCAGTCGCGCCCAAAACCTACCGCACGCGCCGCCACGCCGTCGTCACGGAATCATTCACTTCCTGCGACCTCGGCAACTCGCTCATGCTGAAATTGTGTGGGTTCATCGAGGACCAGCACGCGGAGATCCTCGACGTCAACGAAACCCGGCTGCAGCTTCGCGTCGGGCGCTCCTGGCTGCGGCGATTCTGGCACGGCGTGCGCGGCCACGGTCCGCTGGAGGTGACGCTCGACATCGACCGGCAGGCGGTGCGGCTGATCGACGACTGGCGCCGCATCCACGCCCCGCATGCCGTCGTGCGGGTGCACGTGCGGCCGCTCGGCCGCCTGTGGCGGCAGGACGCGTTCGAAGCGTGCGCCCGGCAGGTGATGCAGCGGTTGCGGCGGTATCTGATCGTCGGCTGATGGTTTCCTGCACGATCACAGGAGTTCCCCTCTCCACACCGTCACGGCCTGCCCGCCGAGAATGACTCGATCGCCATTGACCCGCACGCGGACGACGCCCCCGCGGGCCGAAGCCTGATACGCCGTCATCGCGGTCTTGCCGAGCCGCTCGCTCCAGAAGGGGCCGAGGCAGCAATGGGCCGATCCCGTCACCGGGTCTTCGTCGATGCCGGCCCCGGGTGCGAAGTAGCGGGAGACGAAATCGAACCGCGGGGCGTCGGACGTGCTCGTGACCATCACGCCGCGCATCGGGATCTCACGCAGGCGTGCAAAGTCGGGCTGCAATGAACGAACGACCTGCTCAGACTCCACGAGCACGAACTTGTCGAACTTTGACCGGCCGACGAA
This sequence comes from uncultured Planctomycetaceae bacterium, assembly GCA_964633565.1. Classification (GTDB taxonomy): domain Bacteria; phylum Planctomycetota; class Planctomycetia; order Planctomycetales; family Planctomycetaceae; genus CAZWGW01. The sequence goes on along the minus strand of CAZWGW010000209.1, from coordinate 2,620 downwards.
TGAGGGTGTGACGCCCAGAGCCGCGAGCAGTCCATCCGGCGGCTCCGCGGCATGGGCGGGAGTCGCGGGGAAATCGAGTTCGATCAGTTCCCCGTCCGTGGTGCAGGTCAGCACGCCGCTCCTGGTGTGAAACCGGATCGGCGTGCTCCCGGCCACAACCCCCTCGCTCCAGAGGGCGTGCGCCGCCGCCAGCGTCGCATGCCCGCACAGTTCGACTTCGATCGCCGGCGTGAACCAGCGCAGCTCGAAGCCGTCGTCCTGGGGACGCACGAAGGCGGTCTCCGACAGGTTCATCTCGGCGGCGACGGCCTGCATCCAGTCGGCGGCCCGCTCCTGGTCGAGCAGGCACACGGCGGCCGGATTGCCCGTGAACGGACGATCGGTGAACGCGTCGATCTGGAGGGTGCGGATCCCCGGCATGACGAATCAGCCTCGGTGTCGGGATGGCGGCGGCGCACCCTGCCGCATTGTCCCTGACACGGGATGGCGAGGAAAGGTTCAAGGGATGGAGTGAGCGAGTGTATCGAGGGCAGAGTGTACAAGGTGTGCGATACAGTCTAAAGGGCCGTATTCCCGAGAAATCTGCGGTGTGTCAGATTGTGAGATTGTATTACGTGCCGAGGGGGGGGTGCGGGATTCAGAGATACCGCGCGAATTGAGTGGCAGGCCGCCGCGATAATCCGGCGCTGGTTCGTAGTGACCGCATTCATGCGGTGTCCCCCCTACCCGATGAATCAGGTCACTACGAACGCCGGTGTCGATTTACTTATTCCGGCCGTCGTGCGGCACAACGACCGTGGTGCTGGCGTTCGCAGAGTTGCCCGAGGCATCCTCGACGCTCAGGCTGATCGAGTACATGCGGCCGGTCGAGGCGGAAGCGTCGCGTTCAGCCCGGAGATAGACCAGCGCGCCATAGCGACCGCCGCCGAGGTTGGACAATGTGACCTCGACCGGCGCCGAGTAGCCGTCGGACCCATCAACGTCCCCCGTGCGATCCCTGGAACCGCTGGTATCGTCAGGCTGGTTGCTGGAGACGGTGCAGAATGTGCGCAGCGCGGCCGGAAAGCTGCAGGCGTCGGAGGCCTCCACGTAGATCGCGACAGGGACCATTGCGCCATTGGGCGGCCAGAGGCTGGCCACATCGGTGGTGACGCGGGCCAACGGAGGGTCGTCGTCGAGCACGATAATGGTGACCGAGTCACAGTCGACCCCCTCTTTCCGCACCCCGAATTCGTCGACGTCGTACACCGTGAGCGTGACTTCGTGCACGCCGACGGAGAACGTGCCGGTTGTGATCGCCCGATCGGGGTGATCGAGCGTGACGCCAGCATCTTCCGCGACGGACCATTCGTACTGGAGAGCGTCGTGACCGTCAGGATCGTATGAGGCGCTGCCGTTCAACGTGACCGTGGCGCCGTCGGGGCCGGTGCAGTGCACGGTTTGGTTCGCACCGGCGATGGCGACGGGCACCGCTCTGATCGCCATTGGGTATGAAGCATGCATAGAATTGCCGAGAGCGACAAAGTCATTTCCCGCAGGTGGAAATGATTCGTTTGCGTTCCCGCCACCCCAACCGACGAGCGAGCCATCCGAACGAAGCGCGATCGCCCATCCATTCCCGGCGGAAATCGCGACGAAGTCGTTTCCAGGTGGTACCTCCAAGACGCCGCCAACATCCTCGCCCCAGGCGACCAGTGAGCCGTCGGACCGGAGCGCCACCCCGAAATCATCTCCGGCGGAAACGGCGACAAAATTGTTCCCTTCAGGCACATCTGCGGGATCGATTCCGGTCGAATGTGCATAGGTTCCCCAACCGACGATGGAGCCATCTGACCTAAGGGCGACGTTGTATCGAACATTGCTCGAAATCGCTTCGAAATCATTCCCCGGGGGCGGATCCTCATAGTAGCCATTGCCCCACGAGACCAGCGAACCATTCGTCTTCAAGGCCACGGCATGAGCTTCTCCTGCTGCAATCGCCGTATACGTACCTGGAGGAACCGATCCTCCAGTGCTCCCCCAGAAAGCAATCGACCCATCGGCGCGAAGGGCCAGTGAGAGATAAAACCCTCTGGCAATCGCGACGAAATCATTGCCGCTGGGAAGCCCGGTGTTCGTGGGGTCGATGTCGCTTCCCCAAGCGACGAGCGTGCCATCAGAACGCAATGCAAGGTAATTGCGTAGCGCTCCGGCGCATGCCGCGAATTCACTGCCGGGCGGCAGATCCGACGGATTCGACCCGCTGCCCCAGATCACCAATTCGCCCTGCGGTGGCGGCGCGGACTGGGCGGTCGCACTCAGCACGCCGAGAAGTAGGAACATCGTGAGCAGGCGAAGCGCCAGCCGTGTTCTGGAAGAATGTGACCACGTGCCATTGGCGGCACGAGTCGCGGTCAACTGTCGGACTTTCAAAAAGTTCATGGTGTGATGCTCCAAACGGTCTGCGTACAATGAAAGCGCGACCGCGGCGCGCAGACCGTGCGCTGCGGGACGTTGCGGCCGGTGAGGAACTGGTTTGGCGACTGGCCCTCACCGGCCGTGTCTTGCTTCGTCAAGACTCAGGTGCCCGCGTATTGGCTCATCATGGCTGCGGGTCGCTGGAGGGCTTCAATAGTTCGTC
>CAZWGW010000208.1:0-9847 GCA_964633565.1 uncultured Planctomycetaceae bacterium | reverse complement strand
CCGTCATTGACGGCCGAGCCGTGAAAGGGGCAACCGAGTGGAACGTCGCGGCACGGGAAGGGACGGCGCTGGATCTTGCGTTCGTGGGGACAGACGACGATCTCCCGGCCAATCCCCTCACGCTCGAGCCGGTCGATCGGTTGCCTGCGGGAGCGAAGATCATTCGCGACGAGGCCAATCCACGCGCCTGGAAGCTGCGATGGACTCCCGACGAGGATTTCGGCGGAGATGAGCCGGTGCGCATCCCGCTGCAGGTCAAAGACGGGGAAACGAACAGTGCGGCGGTCGCGCTGCTCGTCAAGGTCGCCGAGGTGAATGTGGCGCCTGCGATCGATTCGATTGGCGGCGCTGCGGCAAAGCCGGGCAAGCCCTGGGAGGTCGTCGCCAGAGAGGGGTCGCCGCTGGAGTTGACGATTACCGGCGGCGACGCCGACCGCCCGGCCAATCCCTTGCAGTTGCTGGCCGCCGGGCCGCTGCCCGATGGAGCGAAAATCGAGCCCGTCAAGGACCAGCCCCGCCAGTGGAAACTGAAGTGGACCCCTGCCGAGGAGCACGGAGGGGGCGAGCCTGTGGAGTTCTCGCTCTCAATCAGGGATGAATCCGATGCAAGCGAGCCGGCGCTGGTACTGGTCCGGGTCGACGAGGTCAACAGCCCCCCCGCGCTGCCCGAGGTGGCCGTTCAGAAAGTCGGAGCCGGCGAATCGTGGTCGCTGGATGTGCCGGTTCAGGACGCGGACCTGCCGCGCCAGGACCTGCACTTTGAATTGGACCAGCCCGAGGGAATGGGGGCGGTCGCCCGTTGGCTGGAGACGGAAAAAGGTCCGCCGACGCTGCGTCTGACCTGGCGTCCCGACGCCATGGCGGACCTGGGTACTGCCAAGCGGCTCAAGTTGCGCGTCCGCGACAGCGGTGACCCGGTGATGTCCGTGGAGCGCGAGTTCGACATCGAAGTCGGCAGGTATCTGCGGAATTCCCTCGGGATGGAGTTCGCCCTGGTCCCGGCCGGCGAATTCCGGATGGGCAACCTCGACCCGGAGCAGTTGCTGAAAATCACCCCCAAAGCACCCCCCAAGCCGCCGGTTCCCAACCGCCCGGCGGGCGCACCGAATGCTCCAGTCCGCAATCCGGTGCAACCAGGACAGCCGTTCGACCCCGTGAATCCGACCCGTCCATCGCCGGAGCCGGCCGCTGGAGAAACGGAAGGGACTGCGGAAGACGTCGCCGCCAAAGGCAATTCCGAGGCGCCGGCAAAGCCGGACGACCTCCCGGTTCGGTCCATCGTCTTTTCCAAACCGCTCTATTTCGGAGCGCTCGAGGTCACACAACAGCAGTTCGAAACCATCATGGGGGAGAACCCCAGCTATTTCTCGCCCAAGGGGCGCGGTCAACGCACCGTGGCCGATCTGGCGACGGAAGGTCTGCCCGTCGATTCCGTCACCTACAACGAGGCTGTCGAATTCTGTCGGCGGCTCAGTGCGCGCCCCGCAGAGCAGGCACGGGGCCGCGTGTATCGGCTGCCGACGGAAGCAGAATGGGAATACGCCTGCCGTGCGGGGACTGAGAACCTGTTCTCCACGGGGGACAAGCTCTCCTCCCTCCAGGCGAACTTCAACGGCCGCTACCCGCTGCCCGGAATGGAAGCCGGACCGTTCCTTGAGAGAACCACGACGGTCGGCAGCTACGAACCGAACGCCTTCGGACTGCATGACATGCACGGCAACGTGTCCGAGTGGTGCAGCGACTGGTACGCCACGGACACCTACGAACGGGATCCGGGCCCATTCGGTCCTGAAGAGGGTGAACGGCGCGTGCTGCGAGGCGGAGACTACCGCTCCCAGTGGGCGTTTCAGTGCCGCTCCTCGATTCGCGATTCGCGGCTGCCGACTGACCGCGTGCCGGGCATCGGGTTCCGCGTGGTGTTCGAAGAGAAAGCCGTCGGGCCAGCCCTGCCCGCGCCACGGGAGTGAGGTGTGAGACGTCAACGCCCGTCTTGCACCAACCTGACGGCCGTGGGTGGTGGGACAGTCGCCTTCGGCAGCGATTATTCAATAGGGAATACGGTCCGGCTTCGCGCGCCAGACGTCAAACGGGGCGGTGCGGGAATCCAGCGGGATGTGGGCCAGTTGGAGGGTGACTTCTCCCTCTTTCCCCGCAACGGCTTCGTAGATCCTGACATCGTCAAATTCGGCGGCGGCGGCATCGTGCCGGTCGGCCGCAAAGTAGACGGCGTCAAGACGCGACCAGAGCGCGGCGGCCAGGCACATGGGACACGGCTCACAACTGCAGTACAGCGTACATCCACTGAGTTGATGCGTGTTCCGGGCTCGGGCGGCCGCACGAATGGCGACGATTTCGGCGTGGGCTGTCGGGTCGTTGTCGAGCGTCACGCGATTTGTCCCGCGCGACAACACACTGCAATCCCGCACGACCAGCGCGCCGAAGGGCCCTCCTCCGGCCGTCACGGAGGTGATGGCCTCCTGGATTGCGAGTTCCAAATATCTGTTGTGGTCGGTCACTATGATGCGGCAACAGCCCGCGATTTCAGACACAGTTGCCCAGTGCTGGACCTCCCGATCCCGCGGGCCGGGCAAATCGCGGCAATTCGGGATGGTCCGTGGTCCGTGGTGTGTGAAAAATGGATGAGGGCGAGTATAGTCCTGCAGGCCGTCGGCGTTCCCGCGACGTCGGTTCAAGCGTGGTGCGGAATCGGTTGACCCACCAATGGGGAGCGGTTCGAATGGTAGAAGATTCATCCTTCTGCCGCGAACCAGTTCAGGCCGCGGCCACGAGGAACTGCATCCCCGATCGGCTTGGCCTGTGCGCCCCCGCCTGCCGACTGGACGGGTGTTTTTCGGAATAGAGTAGACTGTTGAATGGCCCAGCGCGTGCGGCTTAAATGGGGTTCGGTCAGCGTCACCGGTAACTACCGCGAAAACAACGAAGACCGCTGTCACACCGACGAGGGGTCCCGCTTTTTCCTGGTAGCGGACGGCATGGGGGGACAGTGCGCCGGCGAGAAGGCCAGTGAACTCGCAGTCGAACTGATTTCCAAGCGGCTGAACGAGCTGCTGGACTTCGAACAGGACGGCCCGGGAGATGTCGCTCAGGCCGTCGACAGCGCCGTCAGCAACGCCAATGCCGAGATCATGGCGCTGGGCGAACTCGACCCCGCCTATCACAACATGGGGACGACCCTGACGTTTCTGCTGAACGTCGGCGGCAAGGTCTACGTTGGAGGCATCGGGGACAGCCGTACCTATCTGCTGCGGGACGGCCGATTGACCCAATTGACCAAGGACCATTCACTGACGCAGGCGCTGGTCGACGCGGGCACGATCAGTGCCGAAGAGGCTGTGCACCATCGTTACCGCAACGTCCTGTGGCGCTATCTGGGAACCAAGGAGGGGGGGGCGAAGGTTGATCCACAGGTGATTGAGCCGCGCGCGGGAGACCGTTTCATGCTTTGTTCGGACGGGGTGGTCGACGGAGTCGAAGACGAAACAATCCGGGACATGCTGGCCGGTAACGACGATCCGCAGCAGGCAGCCGAGCGACTGGTCGAGGCGGCCGAACATGGGGGCTCGAGGGACAACATCACCTGCGTAGTCGTACACGTTGAGTAGACTGGTTCGACCTGGCCGGGGAACACCGTCGCGGGAAACCTGCGGATGCTGGATGTCACGCCTCCGAACGGTGCCACGATCCGCTGCAACCAACATTCCTGAAAGCGGTTGCAACGGACCTGAGTCATGAACGTCGCTCGTCGCCCCGCATGCTCAGGCTGAATTCGCGTAGCCATTTTCGGTTCTGCAGGGAGAAATACCGTCGAATTGTCTGCAATATTGAACGAACTTCCCACGAGGGATAGACTTCAGACGTAGGAATGCCTGCACACCAGTCGCTCCGGTATCGCGGCTGGCGAAGTCCCCCAGCAAGGACTGGCCCGATGAGCGATTTCCCGAACTCCAGCGCTCTCCTTCGCCGCGTGTTCTGGCGGCTCTACGTGGTGAAGATTGCCTGGCGGACATTTGTCTGGTTCGTGGCGCTGTCCGTTGTCTATGCAATCCTGTTTCTGGTGGCGCGCCTCACTGGATTGATCCCGGATGTCTTTGCGCCGGCCACCCTCGGTTGGATTCCCGGCGGCGCACTGCTGCTGGCACTGCTGACCTCCCGACGGCCGACGGTCGAAGCAGCGGCTCGATGCACCGACTCGCAGCAGCGGACGCACGACCTGTTCCTCACGTTAACGATGCTCGATCGCTGCACCGGCGACTACAAACCGCTCGTAGGTCGTGACGCCGAACAGCGTGCCCGGTCCATCAAACCGTCATCCGTCGTACCCTTCGCCTGGGAGACACCGGCGTTGGTCAGTGCCTTGTCCATGCCCGCCATCGTGGGGCTGCTTGCGCTGGGTGTGCTGTTCATCCCGGCGCTGGACCCCCTGGGATACAAGGCGCAGGCGAAGGAACAGGAGGTCCTGCAGAAACGTATTGCCGAAAGCCGCAAGGAGACGGAGAAGCGGAAGACGCAGATCGAAAAGCAGAAAGACCTGGATAACGAGAACTCCGAGGACGTCACCCAGGCTCTGGAAAAGCTGGTCGCCGATTTTCAGAAGATGCGCAAGAACGAGAAGATCGAGAATGCGCAGCGGCTGGCCGTCAACCAGAAAGCGCTGGGAGAGAAGTGGCGCAAGTTGAACGCCGAACAGCTCAAGGACCTGATGAACGAGGGCGAACTGGACCAGCGTTTCGGCGGCCAGGACGCCGAACAGATGCGCGAATGGCAGCGCGAACTGCAGCAGGGGTCGTCCGAATCGTTCGAGAAGGCGCTGGACGAGTTGCAGGAGGAACTTCAGCAACTGGCCAAAACCGAAGACCCGATCGAGCGCAGCGAACTTCTGAAGAAGATCGAAAAGAAGCTCCGCGAAGCCTCGGACTTTGCGACCGACAAGGCCGGTTCGCAGCCGATGGCCGCGGCACTGCAGCGCGCCCTGGACCAGATGGAGGCGCTGAAGGCCGCGGAGTCCAATGAACTCTCATCGGAAGCGCTGCAGGCCCTGCAGGAATCGCTGGAACTGTCGCAGGCGGAAGCCCAGGAACTGGCCCAGGCGGCGCGCGACGCGAAGTCGCTGGAGGAGGCGCTGGAACTCATCAGCATGGCGAAGCAGCTTAACGGGCAGGAGATGCTCGACGGCGAAATGGGCGAAGGGATGCAGTCGATCGAGGATTATGCCGAGTTGTATGCCCAGATGATGGGCGAAATGGGCGAGGGCGGTCCGCCCGAGGGCGAGGGGATGGGGGAAGGCGGAGTGGCGCCTGAGGATGATTCGGTCCAGACGGACTTCGTCGACGAGCGGTCAAAATCGGCCGTGCAGAAAGGGAAAATCCTGCTGTCGATGAAGACCAAGGGGCTGAGCGACACCGGTGAGGCGCGGAAGGAGTATCGCGCCATCGTCAGCGACATCAAACAGGGAGTGGCGGAGGCGATCGAGCAGGAACAGATTCCGCCGGGCTATCGCGACGCGATCCAGAAGTATTTCGACCAGTTTGAGAAGGTCGACCCGGCGCTCAGCGACAACGCTCAGGAAACGGGCACCGAGTGAGCCGCGAACGATGATGCGGTTCTGTCGAGGCCGCACCTTCTCGGGAGGCGTCGCGCCGGTCGAGAGCCTGGCTGCCGATCGACAGGCAACGATTCCCGATTCCCGCCATTACAGCCACGATTTGATTGAGGTCGGTCGAGTCCCGTTTCCCGTGGCCGATTTTCCGGTCAAATGATGTCCCCGTTGTGGCAACTTGACGATGTGACCCTGGCCGGCCGGGGACGCCCGCGGCTCGATCGCCTGACGCTGGCAGTGCCGTCCGGTATCACGGCCGTCATGGGTCCGTCCGGAGCGGGGAAGACGTCGCTGCTCAACCTCCTGGTCGGTTTCGAACGTCCAGACGTCGGCCGCGTCCGTCACCACATGCCGCACGCTGCGGTCAGCCGGCTCCCGGTCTTCTGGGCGCCTCCTGACGACGGCCTGTGGCCGCATCTCACGGTCCGGGAACACCTGGCTACGGTCGCCAGCGGACACTCTGACGCCTCTCAACTGCTGCAGGAATTCGGACTCGAGCTGTTGGCCCGGACATTTCCCGAGAGCCTGTCGGAGGGGGAGCGCTCCCGATTGTCTGTTGCGCGGGCGCTTGCCAGTGGCGCCGCGGTGCTCGTGCTCGATGAGCCGCTGGCGCATGTCGACCCGGTTCGGGCAGGCGCATGTTGGAAACGCCTGCGGCGTTATTGCCATGAGCGGGACGCATCGGTCGTGTTTGCGTCGCATGATCCCGTCACGGTCCTCCGCGAGGCGGAACAGGTGATCTGCCTGCATCAAGGTCGCCTCGCATGGCAGGGAGCCGTGGCAGATCTCTACGATCGGCCCCCCTCCCGCATGCTGGCAGACTACCTCGGCCCGGTGAACTGGTTCGAACGGGAAGACACCGGGCTGTGGCTCGACCAAGAGCAATCCGCGCCGCTCGGCCTGCGTCCGGAACGCCTGCAACTACAGCCGGACGACGACGGGCCGTTCGTCGTCGAAGAGTCGCGGGGTTGCGGCAGCATCGTACTCACCGAAGTGCGACACACACGCGCCGGCCTCAGCCGGCAACTGGTGCATCGCCCCGGGTCACACGGATTGCACTCTGGCATGCGCGTGGCCCTCACTGCCACTCTGGCATTGTGTCTCGCTGTGGGAAGCGCGGGTTGCGGCACCCCGGCGGAAGGCAGGACGATCCCCCTGACGGTCGCCCGCACACATTCGTTGCCGGTCGTCGGGGCGGCCTTGCCCACGCCGCGCGCGCTGGCCTGCACGCCCGGCGACGAACTGCTGGTGCTCGATGACAAGGGACGGGTCCTGGTTTACGACGCGACAGGCCGGCTGGACCGGTCCTGGGAAATGCCCGCGCACGACATCGGCAATCCTGAGGGGCTCGTCATGCTCCGTAACGGGAACATCGCCGTGGCGGACACGCACTATCACCGAGTTGTCGTGTTCGATGACCAGGGCCGCGTGCTCAGCATGTTCGGCGAAGAGGGAGAGGGGCCGGGGCAGTTCATCTACCCGGCCGACGTGACCCAGGACCCGGACGGATTCCTGTACGTTTCCGAATACGGCGGCAACGACCGCGTGCAGAAGTTTACCGAGTCAGGCGAGTTCGTCGTGCAGTTTGGTACGGTGGGCACCGGTTCTGGTCAGTTCCAGCGGGCCAGCGGTCTGTTGTGGCACGAGAAGACTCTGTATGTGGCCGACGCGATCAACAATCGCGTGCAGGCGTTTCGGGACGATGGCACGTTTCTGCGCATCGTGACAGATGCAGCGGGGGGTGGACTCGACTATCCTTACGAGGTCGCACTGGCGGCCGACCAGACTCTTTACGTTGTGGAATACAAGGCCGGGCGGGTCACTCAGTTGACCCTGGAAGGCAAGGTGCTGGGGCGCTACGGTGAAACGGGGCGGGGCGTCGGACAATTCTGGACCCCCTGGGGGCTGGCGCTGACATCGGACGGTCGGATCGTCGTCGCCGACACGGGAAACCGCCGGGTTGTGGAGTTGTCGCCGTGAAGTTCCTCCGCATCCTCCGCAGCTTTTTCCCGCCGCTGCGCACGGCGTTTCGCTGGACCGACGTGCTCCCGCTCGGCATCTTTCTTGTTCTATACGGGCACCTGATTCTGCTCCTTGATGCCGCACAGTTGCTCCCGGCGCGGCTGGCCTCTGCGCTGCCGAACTGGCTGAACCGTGGACTGTCGGCGTGCGAAATCGTGCTGTTCACACGCCCGGCGGCGTTCTGCCTGATCATAGTGACCGTCTGGTTCTGGTGGATGCACCTCAACGGATACTGCGGGTTGAACCGGTCCCGGGGACTGATTGCGCTGATCGTCCGCCTGTCGCTCGTGGGACTGTTCGTGGCGCTCATCGCGGAGCCGCGGGCGGTCCGTACCAACGACACCCTCTCAGTCGTCTACGCGCTCGACATTTCCGATTCGATCGGCCAGTCTCAGACGGACCAGGCCGCAGCATTCATAGCCAGGACCGTGTCCGAGAAGCCTCCGACGGACGAGGCCGGACTGATTACGTTCGGCAGCAACGCCGCCGTGGAGTTGCCCCCTCGGACGGTATTCCCCCTGGAGAGTACCGGCCTCGTGCTGAATTCGCGCATCAACCGCGATGCGACCAATATCGAGCAGAGCCTGTCGCTGGCGTCCGCCATGCTCCCGGAGGAGACCCGCGGACGGATTGTCATGATCAGCGACGGCAGCGAGACGGCCGGCAACCTGCGACAGGTCATCAAGGAACTGAAGTCTCGCGAGATTGCCGTCGACGTGCTCCCGATCAGCTACAGCTACAAGGAGGAAGTCTGGGTCGAACGGCTGGAACTGCCGCAATTCGTCAAGATCGGGGAGAACTACGAGGCGTCCGTCGTGCTCTCGTCGCTGCAGGCCGGCAAAGGGAAGGTCGTGCTCGAGGAGAACGGCCAGCAGTACGCCGAAGTGGACGTGGAGTACCAGCCTGGCAAAAACCGGATCGACATCCCGATCTATCTGCGTGCTCCGGGATATTACGAATACAAGGCGACTGTCCGCCCGGCTGACGGAGCCGACCACCTCCAGGAAAACAACGAAGCGGTCAGCTATATCTACGTCGAAGGGGAAGGCAAGGCGCTGCTGGTGAAGGACCCGCTCGGGAACGAGGCGGACCATCAGGCCCTGGCGCAGGCGATCCGGGATGGGGAGCGGGCAGTGGAAGTCGTCGACGCCTACGACTTCCCGCGCGATGCGCTCTCCCTCATGCCGTACGACTGCGTGATCTTCTGCAATGCCCCGCACGACGCGGTCGACAGCGTGCAACTCAATGCGCTGCACGACGCTGTCTACAACCAGGGAATCGGCTTCCTGATGGTCGGCTTGATTGTCAATGTCGGGCTGCGTCCGCCGGAGCGGATGGCGCGAAAGAGCTTCGAGTTCGGAGAGGACGATGAGGATGCCTGAGCGAACTCCCAAGGCTGGCGCGCGGTCCGACGCTCGCCCGCCGGCGTGGAAAGCGCCCGCCGCTCTCGCCCCGCTCGCGCCGGACGAGGGCTTTCTCCGCGCTGCGAACGAGCTTGGCATCGCTTTTGACGATGGCGACGTCGAGCGACTCGGCGGGTTCCTCGCGCTCCTGCTCGACGCAAACGCCGCGATCAACCTGACCGCCATCACGGATCCGGCGGAAGCCTGGACGCGCCACGTCCTCGATTCCCTGACGCTGCTGCCCTTCCTGGCGGAGCTTCCGGAGGGATCGCGCGTCGCTGATCTGGGCTCCGGCGGCGGCGCTCCGGCGATGCCGCTCGCGATCGTGCTGCCGGGGCTGCGCTTCACGCTCATCGAAGCGACTTCGAAGAAGGTGGACTACCTGCGCGAGGCGGCCCGCGCGCTCGGGCTTGCGAATGTCGAGGTGATCGCGGAGCGCGCCGAGACGCTCGGCCAGGATCATCGCACGCACAGGGCGGCGTACGACGCGCTCACGGCTCGAGCGCTCGGGAGGCTCGCGGTGGTCGCCGAGCTTGCGGCGCCGCTGCTCAAGGTGGGGGGCATCGGTCTGTTCATCAAGGGTGCGCAGGCGGACGAGGAGATCAGGGAGGCTGAGGGCGCGATGAAGGCGCTGGCGCTCTCGTGGGCCGGAACGCACCCGACGCCGACGGGACGGGTGGTCGTGCTCGAGAAGACCGCGCCAACACCCCGCCTCTATCCGCGCCGTCCGGGCGAGCCAGCTCGATCTCCGTTGCGATGAGCCCCGTGGTGGACGAAGCGACGAACCCCGCCGGCCTCGAACCCG
>CAZWGW010000207.1:1670-9848 GCA_964633565.1 uncultured Planctomycetaceae bacterium | reverse complement strand
TCCGACTGCTCGATCACCTGCCGCATCTGCTCCATCAATTCGTTGAGGCGGGACTGCTGCTCGTCGAGCGAGTCCGCCAGTTGCTGCCGGTCGTCCGTATCGCGCAGGGTGCGGCGCGCGTCGGGCCGCTGTTCCTGGTTGAGTTGTTCGCCGATCTGTCGCTCCCGATCGGCCAGCTCACGTGCGTCCCGCCGGATCTGCTCCATCGTTTCGGCAAAGTCGCCGGCCGTGCGGCGGCGGAACTCGTCCCGCAGTTCTTCCAATTCGCGCTCCGCACGAGTCCCCGCATTGAGCGCCTGCGAGGTCTGCCCTTCCTGCAGGGCCTCCGAGGCGCGGCGCACGTTCTCGCGCGTCTCGTCGAGTTGCTGCCGCTCATTGGCCATCTCCATGCGGTTTTCCGGCTGGTTCATCCGCTCCCGCAATTCGTCGACGTCTCGGAGCAGTTCCTGCTGCTCTTCCTGCAGCCGCTTGAGCTGGCGCCTGGTCTCTTCCCGCTCCCCTTCCGATTGCGCATCACGGAGCTTGTTCTCCAGTTCCTTGATCCTCTTGTTGAGGTCCTCCTGCCGGCGCGCAAGTTCGCGGAGACGGTTCAGGGCCTGCATTTCCTCGCGATTCTGTTGTTCCTGCTGCGCCTGCTGGGCTTGCCGCTGCTGCTCGTAGCGGTTGCGGTCGTTTTTCAACTCGAGCTGATCCAGTTGCCGCTGTTGCCGCTGCTGATTGGCCTGCTGGCTCTGGCTCTGCTGGCTGTTCTGCTGCTGGTTGCGGACGAGAAACTCCCGAGCCTGCAGCCTCAGCAGCGATTGATACGCCGCCTGGGCCGCGCTGCGGGCCTCGGGAAGCGGCGTCTGCGTCAATTCGTCCGCGACGCGCTCCAGCGTCACAAGCGCCGATTGCATGTGATTGACCGCTTCGTCGGCAAACTGCCGCAGCAGCACATCCTGCTGTTCCTCCGCCATCTGTTCCGTGCGGGCGATGTTTTCCGACTGTGCTTCGGCAACCGTCAGCACGTCCTCCCGAAACGTGGCATGTTGCGCCTCGGCGGGCGTCGACGGGAACCTGCGCATGATGTTCCAGGTCGCCGTGATGACCTGCTTCTGCACTTCGAGCAGTTGTCCCGACTGCCCCTGTCCCTGTTGCGGTCCCTGCCCCTGTTGCTGCTGTTGCTGCTGCTGGTCCTGCCCCTGCTGCGAGGGCATCTGCCGGAAGATCTCCTCGAAGTGCCGGACCTCGGCAAAGAACATGTCGCTGAACGTGCGGCGCGAGTTGCCGTCCGGCCCAACGTCGTCCGCATAGAAGTAATACGAAACGAGCTGGTTCGGCTCGGCCTGCAGCGACTCAAACGAAATCAGGTGCGAGATGTCCAGCGGTTTCTCGCGCGGGGCCGATGCGCCGAGGACCAGCTTTTCCTCAGTGCCGTCCGGCTTCTCAAAGACCAGCCCGTATTCCCGGACCCCGAAATCATCTTGCGCGCGGGCTTGCAGCGCCAGTTCTTCAATCGGCGAGACCCGCGTATCCTGGGCCGGGAAGGCGACTTTCAGCTCCGGGGGCAGGTTCGGCACGATGTCGATGACGAATTCCGGCGGTTCCTTGTTTCGCCGGCCGTCGGCATCGGTCAGCACGAGCCGCAACCGTTGCGTTGCGACCGGGTGCAGTTCCACCTGCTGCAGGTCGCCCGTCTGGTTGCCGTCGACGAGCGGATGCTTCGTTTCGTCTGCCGCGATCAACTCCGCCTGCGCCACCGGCTTGTTGAGCTGGCAGCTCAGAATGACCGTGGAGCCTTCAACGACGCTGATTCGCCTCACGTCCTGAATTCTCTGCTCGCCGATCCCGGTGTATTCCGGCGGCACAATGGTGGCGTCCGCCTGCAACAATTCCGGGTACACGAACGTAGTGACGGTGTATTGGGCCGACCGCTCGCCGTCGAATTCCACATGGTATTTCAGGTCCGAGTCGATCGACGGAATCCGGCCGCCAAACAGCGGATCATCGAGGCTTTTCGTCAGCGTGACGCGGGCTTCGCGGCCGTCCGTTCCGACGGCCAGCAGGTCCACGCCGGCCGGGAGTTTGCCGCTGAAGCGGGCCATCACGAGCAGGCTCGTGCCGCGTTCGACTTCGATGTCCCCCGGTTCGACCGTGACGGCGTATTTCGATCCCGCCGCCGACTGTTCCGGGCTGATCGCCGCGACCAGTCCCGTCGCCCCCCGGGTATTGTGCCGCGCCAGCAGCAATCCGGCGGCCACCACAAACATCGACAGCGCGCCGAGATGGCACAGGCGCCAGCGCCACAACGAGGACGGGGCGACGGCCATCCGCCAGTCACGGCGCCGTGCATGCCGCAACGTGTCGTTGACGACTTGCTCCTGCAGATACCCGAACCGTCCCGACTCGGAATCCGGCTGCTGCGCGACGGCCGTCATCAGGGCTGCGTCCAGGTCCGTGAATTTGCGCTCGATAACCGCAGCGGCGCGCATCAGATCGCCTGATCGGCGTCGCGACAAATACAGTCCGCCCCAGAATGCCGTGACGCCGAGACCGATGAACCAGAACCAGGAGGGCGCAATTGCCCCGATGGCGGCCAGACCGGGCCCGAGGAGCAGTGCGGCAATCCAGCCTGCGGTTAACCGTTGAAGCCGGCGGACACCGCGAATGCGGGACGCCACTTCCTCCAGACGCCGGACGAGGCGCGGATCGGCCATGTTGCGGTGCTCCGGGCAACGGGTGTCAGGGACCAGTCAGCAGGCACGAGGATCTCTCCCGCGGGAAACACCCTCACCGGGGAGGATGAACGTCGATCCTCCCGACTCGGCCGCCGTAAGGTTCAACTCGTCCGCGCACACGCAGTCGAACCGGAGGCCGTCGACCCCTGATTCTAACGATCCGTTGAAGGCTTTGGCCAGAGGAGACCGCGTCAGCCGCATTTTCTCCGTGCTGGTTTGCCTCGGCCAGAACATCGGCGATCGACAAAAACGGAATTGCCCAACGCTGGCGCGCCGTTACGACGCCCAATGCTCGTGCAACTGCCGGCGCGCGTGTTCCGCCCACTCGCCGGTCGACTCGTATTCCAGAAACGCCTCCCAATGTGCCCGCGCTTCGTCGACCGCGCCGAACTCAGTGAGCGCGTCGGCGAGCGCATAGTGGGCGTCCGCGTACCGGGGAGCGATCGCCACAGCCGTCCGCAGCGCCTCCACGGCCAGCGGAGACTCCCCCCGCTCGGCGTAGACGTTGCCGAGGTTGGTCCACGCCTCGACATACTGCGGGTCCATCTCCACCACCTGGCGGTAGCGCTGAACCGATGCTTCGACCTCTCCTGCCGCATACAGCGCGTTGGCGAGGTTGAAGCACACGACCGGATCAGGGCCTTGCCGATCGAGCAGGCGGTCGTAGGCGTCGACGGCCTGAGTGAACTCCCTCTGCTCCTCATGCCGTACGGCCGCTTCGAACAGTTCGTCGATCGACTCCTCGCGCGCGAAGGGGACGATGCACTCTCCATCCCTTTCGTCAAACCGGAACAGTTGCTGCCCCGTCGGCTCCAGCAGTACGCCGTCGCACCGTTCGAAATACAGGCAGCCGCCGTCCCGTTTCAATCTGCCGAGGCAGGCGAGTGCGTCATCGACACCTGGCGACCAGCGCCGAAGCTGCAGCAGGCTCCGGCGAAGGTTGGCCGGCGGGACGCCGCCTTCGATCAGCTCCAGCAGGTGCCGCGCACGACTCACCTGCCGGAAATCAAAATACGGCGTCTGACCACGCCACTCGCACGGCACAAGGAGCCCGGACCGCATCCAGTTCCGCAGCCGGTCCCGGCTCACGCCCAGCACACGGATCAGGTCCAGGAGCGAGTACCGTTCGCAGACCGCGTGCCGGGTTTCGCTCCCGCCGACACGCCGCAGCAGCTCGACTTCCGGGATGATCTCGATCGGATGTCCGGCAGCCTGCAGCGACCGGGCGGTTTCGAGATTCCGGGAGAGCCGTCCCCGGCGGCTGACCGGGAAGGCCCCGTCCCCGACGACCAGCAATGTCGTGCTGCGGCAGACCTGGCGCGCGACGCTGGCTCCCTGTCCGGTGAATAAGTCGACGGCCTCCGCGTGCGTCATGGAGCCCAGGCGTCCCGTGAGCACCACACGCTGTCCGGTCAGGCCGGGCGAGCCCGTGGTTACTGCGAGCGACTCCATTCTTCTCTCCAGGATCGCCATGCGGCGTCGTTCTACGTTCCCCGTGCTTCCGATGCCAGTCCGCCGGGGCGCCGATCAGCCGGACTTGCGTTTCCGCTTGGCGGCGGTGGTCTGGGCAGGAGCTTCGACCGCCGGCTTCGCCCGCGTCGTTTTGCTGGCGGCCATCTTGCGGGCCGGCTTCTTCTCTGCGGCCGCCGCCTTGGTCGGCACCTTGACCTGCTGCACGCTGGCCTTGAGCGCCTCCATCAGGTTGATCACCTGAGGGTGCTCTTCGGCCGGAGGCGTCACCAGTTCCTTGCCTTCCACCTTCGCTTCGATCACCTTCGTCAGTTTCTCGGTGTAGACGTCCTTGAACTGCGACAGATCAATCTCCTCCTTCGTCAGCGCCTGGACGAGCATGTTGGTCAGTTGGACCTCTTCGGTGCTGCTCTCGGACTCGCTGACTTCATCCGCGAACGACGACGGTTTCTTGACCTGGGCGTCGTACTCCAGAACGGTCATCGCCAGCAGGTTTTCGACCGGTCGGAGCATGACGATCTGCTCCTTGTTCGAGATGACGACCTGCGCGACGCCGCACACTCCCCCCTCGGCCATGCTCTGCCGCAGCAGGGAGAACGGCTTCTGGCCGACCGGCCCGTCCGGCACGAGGTAGTAGGTCTTCCCGGAGTTGTACACCGGGTCGATGCTGTCCGCGGGGACGAACGCGTTGACCGCGATGGACTTGTCCCCTTCGGTCCGCAGCTTTTCAATTTCGTCGGGGTTGACGACTACGTACTGCCCTTTGGCGAACTCGTAGCCCATCACGATCTCATCGGCGCTCACTTCACCGTGGACGGGGCAGGTCTTCTGGTATTTGATGCGGCTGTGGCACTTGTCGTGCAACTGGTTCAGCGCGATGGGGCTGCCGCTGGAGCTGGTCGCCGTGTAGGCCTTGACGGGGACCGAGACGAGGCTGACCTTGAGATACCCCTTCCACGTCGAACGCGCGGCCATGACGTCTTTGCCTGCAAGGAGGGTTCTTGGGGCTGGCCCTCCCTGGGGCAATGGCATCTTCCCTGTCACCTACTTCCTACCGCGCCGCGGCCGTGAAAGCAACAATTTGCGGCGATTCCGGCATTTCCCCTGGTTGCCACAGCCGGCAAGACCGCGAGAAGCGATCGAAAGGGGAGCACGGCCAGGCAAACCCGGCGGGTCTTTGCGTCAAATACGCAAAAAAACCCGGAAACAGCGAGTCCCAGGGGGGCGGAGGACTCAAGCTATTTCCGGGGGCGATTGGAAAACCGAACGTCGGAGCGGGACGTCGAATCTCGGTTGCAGTCAGGCACAGGCTCCGCCGACGTCCCTGCCGGCGGCCCGGCCGGATTGCCAGGCCCAGGGGGCGCGGCAATCGACACGCGTGTCACTCGCTGAGTCATTGTCGCGTGGGCGGCATCGACTGAGCGGCGGGAAAATACGGACTCGGGCCGATCGGGTCAAGACGACTTCGCGGCGTTCTTCGGAATTCTTTGGACGACATCGAACCTGAACGGCTATCAGGGGAAATGTGTCGATGCAATTCCCACTCTGATCGGGGATTGCGTGCTGCCTGGACCAGCGCCGCAGCCACCGGCAGGATCTGCCGGTGTCCCGCGAGGGTGTGTCACGACTCCGGAGTGCCGCGACCATGTCGCCAGAAGACTCACGGCGAAGGCAGTTCGCATTCGGCGACGACCATCGTGTGCACGTCCAGACGCGGCACGATGACGCTGACCCAGTCCACATCTGCCGATATCTCGCACTCCAGCCCCGCCGGCTCAAGATGCACGCGTTGGATCCGCAGCCCGTTGCGGAACGTCACGCGGATGTCGTGAATCGGCACCGTCTCTTCCCGTAGCGGCACGTCATCCACCGGCAGTGCGTGGTGGGCCGTCGTGTTGAGGTCGTTGAACAGGTGTACGATCAGCCGCTCACCCGACTCGGTTGTCTGACGCATCACGGTCGAATGGACGCACATCGGCGCCTCGACCATCACCGGCGGCGGAGCCGAGGCCGCCCACTCGATCGCCTGCCGCAGGATCAGCCGCTGGTAGGGATACGGGTAGAGGTAATACGCCGCGTCAAGTCCCGCCGCCAGATACGCCACGCGACCCTTGCCGAATGTGTGCGAGACCACGCCCGGCATTCGAGGCGCGTCAGGGACCGACTTCGGCCAGATTGTGCCGAGCGTCTGCGCTTCGGGAGTGCTTACGGCCACGCGCACGGCGGGACCCTTGAACGTCACCGCGTTGAATCCGACGTACGTCGCCATCCGTTCGCGCGCGCTCAGTGACCCGGACGCTCCCAGCGTCCGGGTCACTGCGTCGACGTCCTGTTGGAAGTCGAACACATTCCTCCGCTTCTCCCAGTAGTCCGGCCCGATTGACTGTGCGAAGTTGATGTCCAGCTCCTCGGACTTCGCGCCGGTCGCATCCGGCAGCCCGCGGTAATCGACACCCAGCACGTCGGCCAGTTCGAAGTTGTCGCGCGGGTCGCCGAATTCATTGAACAGCGACACATCCAGGCTCGCCACCAGCCCGCCGCCATTGCGCACGTATTCGCGAATGGCCACCGTCTGCCGCTCATCAAGACAAGCCGTATTAGGGAGGATCAGCACTTTGTACGGAGCGAGGTCGTCCGGCGTCAGGTTCCAGTCGTTGATCACCGTCACCGGCAGGTGCTCCTCAACAATCGCCCGGAACGCGCCGAAGACGTTCGCCATGTACCGTTCTTCCACCAGTCCAGGCGAACGGCCGTAGAAGTTCCGTGTGTTGTCGCTCATCGCGAGCGCCCCCCACGGTTCCGGCCGCTTGTGCGTGAGCCAGGGCTTGCGACGCTGCACTTCGTCCATGCAGGCGTACAGTTCCTGCTGCAGGTTGGGCGGCTGCGCCACGGCGATACTCGGCTGCGCGCCGTACGTTACCGCCAGCAGCATCCGTCGAAGGATTTCCTGCGGCGGGAAGCTGTCTTTGCCGTACGGGTTGCCGTGGCTGAGGATGTACGGCTCGCTGAACGCCACGCGATGGTTCGTCGTCGCCCAGATATAGGCGTTGGCAAAGGCCGGCACGATCGTCGTGCCGCGGTTGGTCTCGTCGAGCCAGAACTCCTGGTCGGGGGCGTCGAGCAGCAGGTTCATCCGCGCGGGCATGTTGCGGGGGATGCTCAGAAAGTGCCCGAACCGCCCGGCGTTGGTCGTCCAGGTGACGAGCGCCACGTCCGGCTTGATCCCCTTCAGCCGCTCCTGCATCCGCTGCACGAGGTCCTCCATCCGGCGGTCGGCCCAGTGCTGGTACCGCCGGAACGCCGGATCGTTCATGTCGACGTTCGGGATCTCGGCCCCGGTCTCGCGGCGATAGTTCTCGCGGCAGTGCTGACAATAACAGACGCCGTCGTAGTGCAGGCCGTCGAAGCTGAAGGCGTCGACGTCGGGGAAGCGCGTGAGGATTTCGGCCAGCACGTCGATGAAGAAGTCGCCGTATGGTCCGAGCAGGCACAACATGCCGCCGTGCGGGTACTGCTCCATGTCGATCTGCGGAATCTCGGTCGTGTTGGTCGCAATCCGCCTCCATTCGGGATGTTTCTCGTAAACCTCCCCCTGCAGGCACGGGGGATAGACGGCCAAGATGCGCACGCCGAGCCGTTTGTACTCTTCGATGTCGCGCTCGACGCGGCCGGGGGGAAAATCGGGGTGGCGGTTCTGGATGAGGGCGCTGTCGTAGCAGGCGAAGAACGGGTTGACGAAGCCCATCTCGCTGATCGTGACGCCATGCCGTGCCGCAAGGGCGCGGGCGTCGGAGTCCATCACAGAGAGTGTGTAGCCGCAGCCGATCGTCTCTTCGACCCAGCCGGGGATGCGGACGGGGTGGACGGGGCGGGTGTGGTGGTGTGGCCACACTGGGCCACATCCGGAGACGGGACCTACGAGATGACGATCGACCTGTCCCCGCCACCGGGCTGACCAGGGCTCCGATCAGCCGGTCAGAAGCGAGCGGAG
>CAZWGW010000207.1:0-1660 GCA_964633565.1 uncultured Planctomycetaceae bacterium | reverse complement strand
TGGAAGGGGCGGGTGTCGAAGGGTTGGGGGAGGATGGGGTGGGAGGTGAAGGGGGCGGGGGATTGCGCGGCGCACGGTAGGGAGCAGAACGGCAGGATGACGAGCGACAAAAACGGGCGCATGCGAGGTTCCTTGCGTGAACGTCGCAGCATCGTAGCGAGCGGCGTCGCGCATTGTCGCCTTTCGCTCCGCGAAAAGGCGTGCAGGAAGGGGCTCGTAGGGACTGCATTCATGCGGTCGTCGGTGCGGTCGGGTCGCACAACGCCGGCCCGCCCCGATAAATCGGGGCACTACGAGCGTCGAATGGCTCGCGAACTTCGAACCGGGCGGCGAGTTGTATGCTGCGAGTGTCGGTCATGTGTTGTCGCCGAACGTCCGATTGAGCCATTCGTGAAAATGTGCCCGTCCCCCTGGGCTGCCTTGGAACGGCAGGTCCTCCGGAAACTCTGCACAGATTGGGCAACGATGACTTTCGTGGTGTTGGTAATGGGCAAAGCGCGTGAGTGTGACCATGAGCATGTCAGCCAAACTGGAAGCAGGGGAGGCATTCGGATCCCCGAGATGCTGCAGGTGCCAGCAATAGTGCCGGACCTCCATCGCCACCGGCTCTCGACGTTGGCTCAGTTTGGAGAATAGCTCGGCGCCAAGAGAACGGATTCGAGGAAGCTTTGCGTCACGCACGGCTGGTACGCTTCGCAATTCTTCCAGAATCGGCTCAAACGCCGCGACGGCGTCAAACGGGCGAGTCGGGTTGGCAAAGAGAGTAGCACGCGCAGCGTCCAGCTTTGTAGTGAATTCATCATGGGGCTGACGCCAGTCCATCGAAGAACTCTCGTTACGATGCATCGCAACATGAGACTACCCGTCGATCGCAGCTGTTCCAACGGAATTCCTGATCAGGCATTGACTGAATCTCGACATTGCACCAACTGCTCAGATTCGCATTGTGACAGTGCCGATCGAGGCGTAGAATCGTGCCAGAGGTTACCCATGACATTCGCTGTCCGCATCGAACCAACGAACGGCCAATTCACTGCGGAAGTCGTCGGCGCGCCCGACGTCCACGCCACGGCTGCGTCGCGTGAACTGGCGATGGCGGCGCTGCGCGACGAAATCGCCCAGAGAATCCAAACCGGCGAGTTGAATTCCGTCGAAATCGAACCACCCGGCCTTGAGGCGCTGTTCGGCAAGTACGCCGACGATCCAACGCTCAGCGAAATCTGTGAAGATGCCTACCGCCAGCGCGACGCCGAACTCGACTGATGTTCGCCTTCGACACCGACGTCCTGACTCGCCTGTTCCAATCGGATCGGTCGATACTGCAGAGGATTTCGGGCATTCCCGCTCGGCAGCAATTCGTGCCGATTATCGTCGTGGAAGAGATCCTGCGCGGACGTCTCAATACGATCAGGCAGGCGGAGAGTGGGCGCGCCAGGGTTGGACTTGAGCGGGCCTACGACCTGCTGGGGGAATCCCTCGACGACCTGTGGCATTTCAACATTCTGTACTTCACCGCCGCGGCGAACCTGCTCTTCGAGGGATGGCGACGACGGACGCTGCGAGTGCCGACGCATGACCTGCGAATCGCCGCAATCTGCGTGGCCGAGTCTGTTACACTCGTCTCGTCGAATCGCCAGCACTTCGATCAGGTAGCCGGCCT
>CAZWGW010000206.1:0-9871 GCA_964633565.1 uncultured Planctomycetaceae bacterium | reverse complement strand
CCGACGCTCGTGGGGGCGACGGTCGACGCGGGCGAATTGCACAAGTCCCAGGAGAAGGCCGCCGCCGCTCTCAAAACGTACAGCGACGCCGAGACCGACGAACAGCGCACCGCCGCTGAAAATGAACTCCAGAACGCCGTCTCGGAGCAGTTCGAGGTGCTGATGAAGTCGCGCGAGGCGCAAATCGCGGAGTTGAAGGCGCGGCTGGACAAACTGACCGAGCAGCTCCAGAAACGCCGCGACGCGAAGGACCAGATCGTCAAGCTCCGCGTGCAGGTGCTGGTCAACGAAGCGCAGGGACTCGGGTTCTATCCCGAGGGGACGCCGGCGTGGCCGGCGATGGGGTACGGTCAAATGTACGAGGGACTTTATGGAGCTCCCGCGTATCCGGCTGCGACGCCTGCGCCCGTATCCCGCTGAGCCCGTTAGCGAATTCGCTGCGAATTCAACTACGTTGAATTGACGACGCCCTACTTCGGCCGCTTCGGATCCCCCTTCAGCGGCAGCGCCACGCGTTTCCCGGTCCACGACGACTGATAGATCGCCAGGATGATTTCGACGCTCTTGCGCCCCTCGTGGCCGTCCACGAGCGGGCGCTTTCCTTCCTGGATCGACTTCAGAAAGTCCTTGAACTGCAGCGCGTGGCCGACGTGCGAGATCGCCTTGGGATCGGCCGCGCCGCCGGTCGTGGCGCTCCCCTTGCCGTACTTCTCGTGGATCGCCCGGTCCTTGGGGTGCGGCTTCGCGAAGTGCCACAGCTTGATGTCGTCCTGCTCAACGATCACCGACCCGTCCGTGCCGTGGATCTCCGTCCGCTTGAGCAGTCCCGGGAACGCGGCCGTGGCTGCCTCGATCGTGCCGATCGCGCCGTTCTTGAACCGGAGCACCGCCGAGCCGACGTCTTCCACCTCGATCCGCTTGTGGGCCAGCGTCGCCGTGATGCCGGTCACCTCGGCCACCTCCCCCATGAACCAGTAGAGCAGATCGACGTTGTGGATCGCCTGGTTCATGTACGCCCCGCCGCCGTCGAGCGCCCACGTGCCGCGCCAGCCCCCCTGATCGTAGTATTCCTGGGAGCGCCACCATTTGACGTAGGTGTCCCCCAGCGTCAACCTGCCGAAGCGCTTCTCCGACAGTGCGTCCTTGAGCGCGACGTTCGCCGGGCTGAACCGGCTCGGCATGATCGTCCCCAGCCGCACCCCCCCTTTCTCCGCGGCCTCGATAATCCTGTCGCACCGCTTGAGCGTGATTTCGAGCGGCTTCTCGACCAGCACGTGCTTCTTCGCCTTGCAGGCGGCGACCGCCGGGTCCTGATGGGCGCCGCTCGGCGTGCAGACCGTGACGACGTTGATGTCGGGGTTGGCCAGCATCTCCTCCAGTTTGTGATAGGCCGTGCACTCATTGGCCGCCGCAAACTTGTCCGCCGCCGCCGGGATGGCGTCAAAGCAACCGACAAGCTGGGCGTTGCGGATGTCGGCGATCGCACGCGCGTGAAAGTTGGCGATCATTCCGCAACCGACGATACCGAAGCCGAAAGGCATGAGAGGTCATCCTGGGGAGTCGAACGTGCGCGCGATATCGGTGCGCGGGAATGGCCGCGAAGACCACGAAATACCCGGAAACGCTGCAAAAGGGAAGCGTCGATGGGCGGAATAGATTGCAAAATGCAAATTGCAAAATGCAAATTTGCAATTTGCAATTTGCATTCGTCAATTTGCAATTTCCCTTACCAGTCGCCGACCCCTTCCGGCACCTCCAGCGGGCTGCGGTCGCCGAACTTGAGCATCTCGCGGAGCCAGACCAGCGACACCGTCCCGATCGGGCCGTTGCGGTTCTTGGCCACGATCAGGTCCGCCTCGCCGGGTCGGTCCTCCGGGTCGTACGCCTCGGGACGGTGCAGGAACATCACAATGTCTGCGTCCTGCTCAATCGCTCCCGATTCGCGCAGGTCCGCCAGCCGCGGCCGCTTGTCCTCCCGCTGCTCGACCCCGCGGTTGAGCTGTGCCAGCGCCATCACGGGGACGCTGAGGTCCTTTGCCAGGAACTTCAGGCGTCGCGTGATCGTCGAGATCTGCTGCTCGCGGTTGATATTGCGGTTGCTCGATTCCTCCGACTCGATGAGCTGCAGGTAATCGATGATGATGATGCCGATGTTGTGCCGCCGCTTGAGTCGCCGCGAAACGGCCGCGATCTGCGCGACGGTACGGCCGGCGGTGTCGTCGATGAACAGCGGATACTCGCGGAGTTCGTTCGACGCCTCCATCAGGCTGTGCTGCTCCACCTCGTCCAGGTCCCCCTGTCGCAGCTTGTGGCCGTTCACCTTGGCGTGAATCGCCAGGAACCGCTCGGCAAGTTCGAGGTTCGACTGCTCCAGGCTGAAGATCAACACCCCCTTCCCCGCGCCGGCGACCGCCAGCGCGAAGTTGCAGACCAGCGCCGTCTTCCCCATGCTCGGCCGCGCCGCCAGGATCAACAACTCGGACGGTTGGAACCCGCTTGTGACCTCATCGAGACCGGTAAAGCCGGTGTGCAGCCCGCTGATGGTCCCCTCCTGGTCCATGCGGTGGAAGATCCGCTCGAATGTGTCCTCCAGGATGTCGCGGAGCGCCATCTTGTCGACGTCGTGCTGCCGCTCGGCGATGTCGAAGATGCGGCGTTCGGCTTTGGCCACGAGGTCGTCGACGTCGTCCTGTCCGTGGTAGGCGTCGCGGAGCGTATCGGTGCAGGCCTCGATCAGCGTCCGCTGCAGCCACTTGTCGCGCACGATGCGGGCGTAATACTGCGCGTGCGCCGCGTGCGGCACTGTCTCGAGGACCTGCACGATGTAGGGGGCCCCGCCGACGTCGCCCAGCTCGCCGCGGCGCTGCAGTTCATGTCCCAGCGTGACAGGGTCGATGCCGCGGACGCCGGATTCGTGCATGTCCTGGATCGCGCGGAATATCCGCCGGTGCGGGTCCGCATAGAAGTGGTCCGCATGGATGTGCTGCAGCACTTCGTCGATCGCGTCGTTGCTCAGCAGCACGCTTCCCAGAACGCTCCGCTCGGCATCGAGGTCCTGCGGCGGAAGCCGGCCCGTAATGTCGACGGCGGGTGCAGCGGCGGCCATGAATGCCCTCCCTGGATGGCACGGCGGACTGGCGGAACTGGATCAGCGAGGCCGGATTATCGCCGTTCGACGACCGGCCTGCAACGAACGATTTGCGGCGTCATGACTTCCCGCAACGAACGGCGACAGACCGCGCAAAAGTCGAACCCCGGCTTGTCGATAAACCGGGGTTCTTGCGGGTTCGGTGGTCAACGTTCAGGCTGACGCTTTGGGCACCACCCAGACCTTCACGTCGGCGGTCGCCTCCGGGTGCAGCTCGACCTTCACGGTATACATCCCCAGCTCCTTGAGCGGGCCTTCGAGCTTGATGTGGTCCGGCTGCACGGGGAAGCCGGCTGCCAGGAGCGACTTGCTGATGTCGGGGGCGACGACCGAGCCGTACAGGTGCCCCTCCTCGTTGGCATTCGCTTCGATCGTCACGCTGTACTTGCTGACGTCGTCGGCCAGCTTGCGGATCTCCTTCAGCTTGCGGGCCGCCAGGTCCTGCTGCCGCTGCCGGTGCAACTCGACCATCCGCTTGTTGGCTTCCGTCGCCACCGTGGCGAGGCCGTTCGGCAGCAGGTAGTTGCGGGCGTAGCCGCGCTTCACGCGGACGATGTCTCCCTGCTCGCCGAGCGAGGGGATGTTCTCGGCCAGCAGCAGTTGCACCGCACCGCGGTGTTCCTTGGCCTTGATGCGCGTCTTCGGTTTCAGGGGCATGGGTTCGTGAGTGGTGGATTGGTGAGAGTGTTGTGGGGATGAGGGATGAACGATGAGGGATGAGAGAGCTTTCACTTCCTCACGCATTGCTGACACTGGCGTTCGAATCGACGGGCTCTCGACTCTCCGCTCTCAACACTCCACTCGTTCAGAACGGGACGTCGCCGCCGGAGGGTTCCTGCGGCGCGACGTAAAAAAACGACTCGGCGGCGTCCGGTGGCGGAGCCGATCGCTGCCCCCCTCCGCCGGAGCGGCCTCCGCCCCCCTCGGGACGGCTCCCGAGCATCGTCATCCCTTCGCCGACGACACGGAGCTTGCTCCGCTTCTGGCCGGTGGCCTTGTCATCCCACGTATCGAGCTGCAGCCGGCCCTCGATCAGCACGGAGCGCCCCTTGGACAGATATTCGCCGGCCACTTCGGCCTGCCGTCCCCAGAGGGTCACGTCGACGAAGGTCGTCTCTTCCTTTTTCTGGTTGGACTGCTTGTCGAACCAGGTGCGATTCACGGCCAGACCGATCTCCGTGACGGCAGTCCCCCCGGTCGTATACTTGACCTCCGGGTCCCGCGTCAGGTTGCCGACGAGAATCACCTTGTTGAAACTGGCCATGGCGCGACCACTCCCGGGTTGGCGACACCCATCGACTACATGCGGATGGGAGGCGCCGGTTCTTCTTCGGCCCCGGAGCCGGCCACGTGGTGCTGCAGGGCGGGGACGAGCATCTCGTAAAACAGCTTCTCGTGTTCGGTATGGTCGATGACCATGTGCCGGATCACGAGTTCATTCAACTTGCACAGCCGGCCCAGTTCCGAGACCTGGCTGCCGTCCATCTTCATGTACGTCAGGTAGTGCAGACCCTTTTTGTGCCCATCGATGGCGTACGCCAGCTTCCCGTCCTGCCAGGGGGCTGCGGCAACGATTTCCGCATTGCAGCGGCCGAGCAACTCGCGGACGACCCCTTCCGTTCCGGCCGGGTCCTGGGCGAAACGGCCGCTGTCCAGCACAAACATGCACTCGTACAGACGTTCCGACAACGCAGCATCTCCGTTTGGTTGTTGTTTCCAGCGGCGGTCGACCTCAATCGCCGCCAGAGGCAATTCCACCGCCGATGCGGGTTTGAGCAGCGCGGCTGGCCACGCCCATCAGGCCCGCAAGTTATCAGGCAGATTCGGGTTTTGGAATCACTACTTGTAGCGATTTCCGGAGGATTTGCAACCATCGCCCGTTGCGGGCACGCAGCATGGGGAAAATGCGTCTGGTCCCGCAACGGCCGCCTCCTGCTACTGTTCGCGGGAGCGACGCAGCGCGCGGCCGACCATCGCCTGAACGTCCGGGCTCATGTTCATCGGGATGAGGCGCAAGTCGGGGCGCTCGTGGGCATAGACGCGGAAGATTTCGTCGGCGAACGCCTGTCCGATCGACTTCACCCCCTTGAAATCGAGTACGGCCTCTCGAAAACGCTCAAACCGCGCCACCAGGCGGCGTGCCTGCGATCGCGACACGAGGTTTTCCTGGCCGATCTCAAGCAGTTTCACAGGAACGTGCGTCTTGTTGAAGTCGAACTCACCGTCCTGACTGGTGAAGCTGTCGAAGACGTCCTTGAGTCTCGTCTTCGCCCGGGCCGCGATTGCCATGCGCACGTGAGTCCCCACGACCGGATTGTCGCATTTTTCCATTGACCAATTGTCGCCGGATCGCACATGCGTGAACACCACCGAACCGGACGTGATCGCAAATGTGTCAAACGCACGTGAGGTGAAAAAAATGCCTTCGCCGGTATGGTTCCGCGGGTCGCTCGTCAGTTTCCCCTTCGCCAGTTCGGCCACGGCTTCGAATTCGTCGTGCAGGCCGCAATCCTCTTTGATCTTGCGGAAGATGCCGATGCCGTGGTCCGCGATCTGCAAATCGACGAACTCGGCGTTGCGCACGACGCTGAGTGTGACGCTGGGGCTCCCCGAGTGATCGATGACATTGTTCAGCATTTCGCTGAACCCGTAGTCGCAGATGCGGACAACGTTGTCCGGCAGGTCCGCCAGCAGCGGCCGTACGTGGTCCAGCCACGGGCGGTGCTCCTGCAGACCGGCGACGTTCAGTGTGATCTGCAATTGCTTGAGCGGCGCCAGACGGTAGCGGCGACCCCGGGTGCGTCCTTCGCTGCACAGTACGCCGGCCTGTTCCAATGCCTGCAGGTGCCGGTGGACTGCCTGTCGCGAGATTCGGAAGCGCGCCGCAGTTCGAGCGGCAATATCATCGGGGTGCGCGGCGACGTGCTCGACGATGTAGCGTCGAATCAGAGTCGACTTCGGCTGCGGATTTGCCACGATCGCCTTCGCAAGGGTGGATGCACATGACGGTAGCCTGCGCACCAAATATTGTCAACAACTTTTGTATTATTTGTCAACATTATTGTCGCCATCGGCGATTAGACGCAACCTGTAACACAATGCTGATTCGGTATTTGTGGTATTGTCAACGTAACGCAACCAGAGCTTAGGCATGCGATCGCACGGACTTTCGATGCGTGAGTCGTCCAAGGGCCATCGCCCCCGGTCACACACGGACTGGAATCCTTGAGAACCTGTGCTACGGTGTCGGGTCCACAGGCGGCGCGTTGACCTGGTTCATCGCGGCCGACGTCCCCACACGCACCCAGACTTCGACCGCCAGCGCGGCCTGTTCGACCGCGGCCGCGATCAACTCGCGCTCGTCCGCCGGGAAGCGCATCAGCACATAGTCCACGGCATCGATTTGCGGCGGCGGCCGGCCGATCCCCAGCCGTAATCGCGGGAAATCCTCCGTCCCCAGGTGCTCGATGATGTTCTGCAGCCCCTTCTGCCCGCCGGCAGAGCCGGATGCGCGTAGCCGCAACCGGCCGGGCGGCAGGTTCAGGTCGTCGCACACGACGAGCAGCTGGTCCAGCGGCAACTTGTAAAACTCAACGATCTGCCGCACGCTGCGCCCGCTGAGGTTCATGTACGTCTGCGGCGCGGCCAGCAGGACCCGCTCTCCCTGGATCGCGGCCTCGGTCACTTCCGCCTGAAAGGCGGTGCGGGGCGCGGGAGCATTGAAACGCCGCGCCAACTGGGCGACGACGTCAAACCCGACATTGTGCCGGGTTCCAGCATACTTCCGGCCCGGATTTCCAAGACCGACGACGAGTTTCATGCGCGTGCACCGGCCATACGCCTCTCGCGCGGACTGCCCGGACCGTCACGGGATGAGGGACACACCGCCGATTCTGCAAGATCGCCCCAGCCGGGGGTCGAACCGCGGGCTCAGTCCTCTTCGGCTTCCTCTTCCTCTTTCTTGACCCGGCCGATCAGTTCGGGTTCGGCGGGGCCCGGGACAGCCTCCGTGGGGGCCACTTCCACGATGCCCGGCTTCACAACGTGGACGATCAACGCCTCGGGATGGTCGAGAACGGCGACACCCTCGGGAAGGTCGGTGAGTTCCTTCACGTGGACCGCTCCACCGATATCGAGTCCCGCGATGCGCACGGGGATGAAATCGGGGATCTGGACCGCCAGGCACTCGACGTGCAGCGCGTGCAGCGTCTGTTCGAGCATGCCGCCGGCCATCGTGCCGGGCGCGGTGCCGCGGAGTTGCACCGGCACGGTCACCTTGACGCGCTCGTTGGCGTCCACGCGCACCAGATCCAGATGCCGCACGTAGGTGCTGAACGTGTCCCACTGCACGTCGCGAATCAGCGCCTGCTCCAGTTTGCCCCCCAGGTCCAGTTCCACAACATGGGCGCCGCTGGCGATGATCGGCCGGATGTCGTCCTCTTTCAGGCTGATCGGCACCGCTTCCTGCTTGTGTCCGTAGACGTTGGCGGGAATCAGACCCTGCCGTCGCAGCCGGCGGCACGCGGTGGTCCCCTGCTCGGAGCGGCGATTTGCGGGAATCCGGGTGATGACTGCCATAAACTCTCGACCTCTTTGCAATACTGCTGGCGTGCCGCCGCCGCTGGTACATGACGCTCTCGGCCGTCACTTCGGCAGGCCCGCCGACCGCGGCGACCGGGGTGAAAGACCGGCACGATATCGATTTACGGGGAGACCCGCAAGCACACCGCGCAATCTGGATTGCGCCGCTTGCGTCCCGTCAGAAAACAAAAAAATGGTCCGCCCAGCCGGAGCAACGAGTGCGGGCCAACGCTCGCCGCCGCGCAGCCAAACGGACCGAGGGCATTATACACCAGTCAACGTATGGGGTTCAAGCACCAGCACTCAAAGTTTCTGGTTCCAGGAACGATCCGATCCCGCACACGATTGCGCGTGTTGCATTTTGCACCGCGCGCCGGAGACGTTTAGTAAAGAGAGATCGATGAGCCGTCCGGAAAACTCAGCGCGGGTTGCGTCGCTTTCCGCTCGCACCCGCAGATCGAGCGGAATGCAGGCGCCGCCCGCCAACAGCGGGCACTGGCGACCAGCCCGGGTTTGGCAACCTGGATGGAATCTGCGTTTCCATCCAGCCGTGACAGGATTTCCCGCCACGCGGTCGGGCGCCGGCTCCGCCGGATGTGGATTGGATCGAACCCGTACCACTCGGCCCGGGGGTTGACGCACGGGACACCTCGACCGGCGACCAGATCCGCGAGTCGCTGGTCCAGTTCGGGGGCGACTTCCCGCATTGCCCCCCACGCCGGCCCCTTGCCCGGAAAGAAGATCGCCTTGGTCAGGTTGTAGCGCATCGGGCCCAGACGCATCACGCTGACCAGCGGCAGACCGGTCACCACGACCGCCGCCCCGTATTCAATCAGGCGGTCCAGACATGTCTCCACCCAACCGACAATCTGCGGCACCGTCGCGCCGTACAGCAGATCGTTGCCGACGTCGGTGATGACGGCGACGGGCGGCCGTGACGCCGGCGGGCGGGAACGCAGATCGTCCCACAACCCGCAGCCGCGAATCCCGGGCAGCGCACGACACAGCACGCGACTGGTCATCCCGTATGACCGGCCGTGCCCATGCGCGGCATACAACTCGATCGGCCCGTAGGTCGCCCGCAACGTCTCCACGAGCAGCGGAAACGCGAGTGTCAGATTGCTGGCGCCAAGCAGAATAATCCGCCGCATCGATGACGTATTCCCGGGACTGGATTCGCAAATCGTTCGTAGTGACCGCATTCATGCGGTCGGTGGTGAGCAGTGGGCCAGGTTCCGACCCCAGCCCCGATGAATCGGGGCACGACAAGCCGCTCCCCACACTTGACAGACCGCACTCCGCTCCGGACCCTCAACTCTTCACTCTCCACCCTCAACTCACCGGCAGGTGCGGCAATGGCTGTGTATCTGATCGGCACACTGGATACCAAGGGTCGCGAGCTCGGATTCGTCCGCGACCTGCTCCGCGAGTGCGGCGTCGAGGTCCGCATCGTCGACACCGGCTGCCTTGGCGAACCGGCGATTCCGGCCGATATTCACCGGGAAACGGTCTTTGCCGCCGCGGGCACGTCGCTGCAGGAACTCCAGACTGCAGCAGACCGCGGCCGCGCGGTGAGCGCGGCGGCCGCCGGCGTGGCCGAAATCATCGCCCGGGAACATGCCGCCGGACACGTCGACGGCGTCCTGGCGCTCGGCGGCTCCGCCGGGACGACGATCGGCACGGCCGGCATGCGGAGCTTGCCGCTCGGTGTGCCGAAGCTGATGGTGAGCACGATGGCCTCGGGCCAGGTGCGACCGTACGTGCGGGACAAAGACATCCTGATGCTGAATTCCGTGGTTGATGTCTCCGGGATCAATCGCATCAGCCGCGCGGTGTTGGGGGAGGCCGCCCGCGCGATGGCCGGGATGGTCCGCTTTGCGGGTCCCGCACAGGACGCCGCAGTTGACAGGCCGCTGATTGCCGCCACGATGTTTGGCGTCACGACCCCCTGCGTTGAGCGCGCCCGGCAGGTGCTGGAAGCCGCGGGCTACGAAGTCCTTGTGTTTCACGCCACCGGCACGGGCGGGCTGGCAATGGAATCGTTGATCGATGACGGCGTCATCGCCGGCGTGCTCGACATCACCACCACCGAGCTGGCCGACGAGTTCGTGGGGGGCATCCTCAGCGCCGGCCCGGAACGCC
>CAZWGW010000205.1:5482-9872 GCA_964633565.1 uncultured Planctomycetaceae bacterium | reverse complement strand
GTCGAATCCGGACTCCAGAGCCCGGCGGCGGTCACTGTCCTGCCCATAACCGGTCAAAGCCACGAGTACGGCTGAACTCAGTTCGGGCAACCGGCGCAACTGCCGCGCCAGCTCATATCCATCCATGCCCGGCATGCCGATGTCGGAAATAACCAGGTCCGGTTGACTGACCCGCGCGGTCTGCAGCGCGGTCCCGGCGTCATAGGCCAGCAACACCTCCTGGCCGAGTGCTTCCAGGAGCTTGCCGAGCGTATAGACCGCGACGCGTGTGTCATCCACGACCAGGACCCGGCGCTGCGGCAATGTCGCACGATCCGGAAGGGGTGCGCCGGTCGGCGGCGCCGCCGCGGTCCTGACAGCGGCGACGGGCAGGCGCACGACGAATTGGCTGCCGCAGCCGGGACCGTTGCTCTGCGCGGTGATCGTTCCACCGTGCAGTTCGACCAGGGTCCGCGCCACCGCCAGTCCCAGCCCCAGTCCCCCCTGGGACTTTGTGCGGGTCTGTTCGACCTGCGCGAACATGTCAAAGACATGTGGCAGCATATCGGCGGAGATACCGGATCCATTGTCCCGCACCGAGAGCAGGGCCGACCCCGCTTCCAGGCCGGCCGAGAGCCAGATCTGTCCTCCCGTATCGGTATACTTGGCGGCGTTGTTGAGCAGGTTGGAGAGGACCTGTGCCAGCCGCACAGGATCGGCGTCAAGAACGATCGGCTGGGGAGCGACCTGAATCGCCAACTGGTGGCCAGCAGCATCGATCAGCGGACGACTGGTTTCAACCGCCGTACGCACGATAGCAGACAGTTCAATCGGCTCCCGCCGCAACTCGATCTTGCCTCCGGTGATCCGCGAGATTTCGAGCAGGTCGTCGACGAGACGGACGAGATGCCCGACCTGCGTCTCCATGATGTCGCGCAGTTTCTCGACGCCCGGCGGCAGGTCGTCGGACAGTCGCAGGATGTGCAGCGCGTTGGTCAGCGGCGCCAGCGGATTGCGCAGTTCATGCGCCAGGATCGCCAGGAATTCGTCCTTGCGGCGGTCGGCCTCGCGGAGTTGTTCGTATAATCGGGCGTTTTCTGCCTCCGCGTGTTTTTGTGCCGTAATGTCCCGGGACACCTTGGCGGCGCCGACGATCGTGCCGATGCCGTCCCGAACCGGCGAGACCGAGAGTGAAATGACCTTGCGCCGTCCCTGCTTGTCGATGCGACAGGTCTCGAAATGCTCGATTCGCTCGCCACGGCGGAGCCGCTCCAGGATGGATTGCTCTTCCGAGTGCAATTCCGGCGGGATGATCAGCGTAATGGGCGAGCCGACGGCCTCATCGGCCGTATATCCGAAGATCCGTTCCGCACCCACATTCCAGGTGAGAATGCGGCCGTTGAGGTCCTTGCTGACGATCGCGTCGTCGGACGATTCGACGATCGACGCCAGCACGCGGCCGGCGTTCTCCGCGGACTTTCGGCCCGTAATGTCCACCAGCAGATTGACCGCGCCGGTCAGCGCGCCCGATTCGTCGTGCAGAGGGTTCACGT
Source organism: uncultured Planctomycetaceae bacterium (assembly GCA_964633565.1). Lineage (GTDB taxonomy): Bacteria > Planctomycetota > Planctomycetia > Planctomycetales > Planctomycetaceae > CAZWGW01. The sequence continues at coordinate 8,340 of CAZWGW010000205.1, read as the reverse complement.
GGGTCAGAACGACGGCGCGGCTTCCGTCGGGCCGCTCGACGCTGATTTCCTCGCCGATGAATGCACGATTCTGCCGCAGCGCGCGCGCCATCCAGCACTCGTCGTGCTGAACAGGACGCCCGTCGGCCGACAGCAGCTTGAAGGAACCGCAGAATCGGTCCCGCGAGTCATTGAGACGCGGAGCGCGACCCCAGAGTTCGACCGCGTGCTGATTGAAGTATGTGATCAACCCGTCCTTGTCGCAGAGATAGGCGCCCACCGGCAATTGCTCCAGCAACGGCCGAAGCGCCGCATCGCTCGCAACACCAGGCGGCGAGAGAGGCCCGATGGTGCTACGACATTCGTCCATGCAACCTCCAGCAGGTGAGCATTATGCTCAACGGAGCGCCCGCACCAGCGACTCATTCTCGAAGTGACCACGATAACCTGATGACACAATCACGCAAGTTATCGACCGCGAATTTCGATGGGACATCGGGAGTCTCCCGATCCAGCGGCCGTTCAGTCGTCGGCGGCCTGAGCGGACAAACACGGCAACCGTATGACAAACTCGCTCCCCTGCTGCGGACCGTCGCTGCTTGCAGTGATACTGCCGGCGTGCAGTTCCACAATCCCCTTTGCCAGTCCCAGACCGATCCCCAGTCCACCGGTCGAGCGGTCGAGTGGCGGTTTGAGCTGCGAAAACATCTCGAAAATCCGCGCCAGTTCGGGTGCGGGAATGCCGACACCCTCGTCTGTGACGCGGAGGACGGCCTCTGTTCCCTCCTGGTCGACGGTCAACCGGATTTCGCCTCCGACCGGCGAGTATTTGGACGCATTGTTCAGCAGATTGGCGACGACCTGCGTCAGGCGAGTCGCATCGGCATACAAATGCACCGACCTTGCCGGGATCGTGACATGCAGTTTCTGTTGACTGCCGTCAATCCAGGGACGGCTGATTTCCACTGCGCTCGCGACCACGGTCATGAGATTAACCCGTTCGCGCCGCAGTTCCATCCTGCCCCGCGAAATACGCGAGACGTCGAGCAGGTCGTCGACGAGCCGCACCATCTGATTCAATTGTCGATCGGTGACTCCGCAGCACTCCTGGACGACTGCCGGATCGTGAGCCGAAAGCTGCATCAGGTCGACCGCGTATCCGACCGGCGCCAGCAGGTTCCTCAACTCGTGCGCCAGAACGGCCAGGAATTGGTCCTTCCGCTGGTCCGCCTCCCGGAGCGCGCGATTCTGTTCTTCCAGTGAGCGGTATCGATCGTCCGGAGACGTGTGCTCCGTATGCTCCGTAACGTCAAGTTCCCCATTGGCGGCTCCACTGGTCATAGACGTCGCCCTCCCCCTCCGAGGACCTCTACCATCCAAATTCACTGAAAGTATACGTCCGTCCACTCTCCGCATCTTCCGATTCCAATCTGGCCGACACGCACGCACGAACCGTTCTGAGGAGCATACTCGGTCGTTTTTCGGAAATCCATAGGCTGGCACGAGTTGCGACGCTCGCAGTGTCCGGTGCCGGACACATGCTGAGTGGCGCATCGGGAAATACCCTTGGAAACTCGGCAAGAAACCCAATCGGCACGGGGCCTGCATCTCCTCCCTCAATCCTGGGCGCCTCCACAACAGGAGTGCCGCCATGCCGATGAATGGTCGAGTACAGAACAGGCTTCTCGCCCGGCTCCATGATGCCGACTATGCGCGCCTGGTCGGACACCTGGAGCGAGTCAGAATGCCTCACGGTGCGGTCCTGTCCGAGCCCGGGGATGACCTGGAGTATGCGTATTTCCCCGTGGGCTGCGTCCTGTCGTCGATCATTGTGCTGAGCAACGGAATCAGCGTCGAAGCTGCGACGACCGGTAACGACGGGATGGTCGATGTGGGACTGGTCGTCAATCGGAGCGCGACGCCGTACCGCATCATTCAGCAGGTTGCCGGAGACTGTCTGCGGATCCGCGCCGAGACGCTGCACGACGCCCTCGAGGACATCCCCCGGCTCCGGAAGCTCCTGCACAAATACTGCCTGGCGCTGCTGCACCAGTCATCACAGAACTCGGCCTGCAATCTGCGGCACACCGTGGAGGAACGCATGTCCCGCTGGCTGCTGGTTTGCGCCGACCGGTCGAACAAAAGCGAACTGGACCTGACGCAGGAATTTCTGTCCGAGATGCTCGGTGTGCGACGGCAGAGCGTGAATGTTACGGCCGGACAGTTGCAACGGGCGGGGCTGATTGCCTACCGGCGCGGCGGCGTGAAGATCCTCGATCGCGAGGGTCTCGAAGCCGCCGCCTGCGAGTGCTACCGCGTGACCACCAGCATGTATGAGCACAACATGTCGATGTGATCGTCCACGGGCAGAGACCAGTTGCCGGCGCGGGCGCCGCTTGCGCCGCGGCCGCCAACCTGGTGCGGCTGTGACGCGTGCGTTCGGCTGACTCCCGGCTCAGAAAACGCCGAGAAGAACCAGTACGAGCAGCACCACGAGGACCAGGCCCAATCCACCGGCGGGGTAGTAACCCCAGCCGCGGCTGTGGGGCCAGGCAGGCACGGCGCCGATCAACAACAACACGAGGATGATCAGGAGGATTGTGGACATGCAAGTAACTCCCTGCAGAAGAGCCGAGTCGTTCACGTGCAACCGCGCAGCACGAACAGGATCAGCAGCACCGGCACCGGAATACCCAGGAGCCACAACAGAATCCAACCGAGTTTTCCGGTGCGCTGTTCGGATCCATCTCGTCTCATGGCATCACCTCGTGTCTGGAATTCCGGCCGCTGATCATGTCTTCATGCATCCGACTGAGAGCAGTTGTCATGCCAGCGCGGATCCTGCCGGCGATGGATCCGATGCACAACGGGCGGGGAGC
>CAZWGW010000205.1:0-5472 GCA_964633565.1 uncultured Planctomycetaceae bacterium | reverse complement strand
GCGACCCACGCTGCCGCTTCGTCGCCGCTCACAAGTCATTGCCCGGCAGCGATCCTCGCGCCGCACCATCGCGCAGCGCCGGGGCTGCCCCGGCCAGTGCACGGGTCCGGAACTGATGACGCCACGCGGGGATTACCGGAGCGGGTGCGCCATCGTCCCGAGCATCAGGAATCGGGGTCGATGGGTGCTCTGCGGACAGGATGGCTGGCAGACTTCCAGCACCGCACCCAGCCTGCGTCCGGTCCACACATGAGAGACTCTCAGTGCGGCAGGCCGAAACCGACCGAATTCTTCAGGCGCGTGCCGTCACGCGGACGCCGGCTCCAGTTCCAGGATCCGCGCCAATTCGTCGGCCCGCACCGGTTTGACTAGGTGCGAGTCGAAGCCGGCCGCCAGCGCGCGACGGCAGTCTTCCGGCTGGCCGTAGCCGGTCATCGCAATCAGCCGGACATGGCGGCACTCCGGATCGGCTCGCACCTGGGCGGCAACCTGGTAGCCGTCGAACCCGGGGAGGCCGATGTCGATGAATGCCAGGTCAGGCCGCGCGCGGCGGATTGCATCAACGCCGCCGGGGCCATCTCCCGCCTCTTCCACGAGATGCCCGCCGCACCCGAGCAGCCGGCTCAGCAATTGCCGGGCGTCGCGATTGTCCTCGACCAGCACGACCTTCCGTGCCGCTGCGTGGTGCTCCGGCACGAACCGCCCATTCATCGAATCCTGACTGGCGACGACGCTCGTCGCAGCGCCATCGAGCGGCAACATGACGGTAAACTCGCTCCCCAGTCCTCGGCCGGCACTGGAGGCGGAAACCCGGCCGCCATGCAGTTCGACCAGCCGCCGGACGAGTGTCAGTCCGATCCCCAGACCTTCGCTGGGTCGCACATGCGATTGGTTAAGCTGCACGAACGGTTCAAAGATCTGCGTCAGCCGGTCGGCGGCAATGCCGATGCCCGTATCGCGGACGCGAATCACGGCCTGGTCGGCGTTCGATCGCACTTCGACGATGATTCGTCCGCCGGCCGGAGTGTACTTGGTTGCATTTCCGAGCAGATTGTCGAACACCTGCAGCAACCGCGTGGGGTCGGCGTGGATCAGCAGCGGCTCATCGGGCAGGGAAACCGCCGGTTCGTGTCCGGCTTCGGCAAACTCTCCGCGCTTGGCTTCCAGGGCCTCGGACATGATCTGGCCGACGTCGACGGTCTGTTTCCTCAGTTCGATCTTGCCGCGTGTGAGGCGGGAGACATCCAGCAGGTCCAGCAGCAGGTGCGACATGTGCCGGGCCTGCCGCTCGATGATGTCCCGCGCCTCCTCCAGTTGTGGACTCGGCAAACCCAGGAGTCCCATCAGCTCCGCCCCATTGACGATCGCCGCCAACGGATTCCGCAGTTCATGAGCCAGAGTCGCCAGTAATTCGTCGCGCCGGCGGACCCCCTCCTGGGCGTCCACCAGGAGCCTGTCCCGTTCGGTCGCGGCGCGCTCGCGTTCGATGATCTCGGCCTGCAGGGCCTGATTGAGGGACCGCAGTTGTTCCGTCCGTTCCTGGACGCGCAGCTCGAGTTGTTCCGCCGCGCGCCGCACCTGCTGCGTGCTGCGGGCCAGCTCGACGAAGACCGACGCCTTCGCCGCGAGCACTTCCGGAACGACCGGCGTCTGGATGTAATCCACTGCCCCGAGCGAATATCCGCGGGAAACATGAGTCTCGGTCTCGTCGTAGGCCGTCACGAAGATAATCGGGGTCTGCCGCGTCCTGGGCCGCTGGCGGATCAGCGCGGCGGTTTCGAATCCGTCGAGATCGGGCATGTTCACGTCGAGCAGGATCAGCGCACAGTCGTGAGTGAGCAGAAACCGCAGCGCGTCACGTCCGGAAGCGGCCCGGATGAGGTTCTGCCCCAGCCCCGACAGGACTGTCTCCAGCACCAGCAACTGCTCCGGCCGATCGTCGACCAGCAGGATATTGACCCGGTCATCGGGCCCGTCGACGTCCTCTGCCGCAGGCGGCGCTGATCCAGAGCGCGCGTCCGCTGCGGCCGCAGCCGCGCCGCCTGTTCTCCGGCCCGTTCCGTTCAGTCTGGGATCACCCCCTGCATCAGCCATGGCGTCATCCCTACCGGTGCAACCAGGCCCTGAGGACGGACAACATGTGCCCCGAGTCGACGGGTTTCGACAGGTAGTCCCACGCCCCGGCTTCGAGGCATTTCTCGCGGTCCCCCTTCATCGCCTTGGCAGTCACGGCAATCATGGGCAGCGATCGCAGCTTCGCATTCTTGCGAATCGCCCGGAGCGTATCATAGCCGTCCATGTCCGGCATCATGATGTCCATCAGGACGATGTCAATGTCAGGAGTCTGCGCGAGGATCTCGATGGCGGTTTTCCCGTCCTCGGCGGAAAGCACCGACATCAGGTGCTGCTCGAGGACGCTGGTCATGGCGAAGATGTTTCGCACGTCGTCGTCCACGATCAGCACTTTCCGTCCCCGAAGCACCTCGTCGGATTCGTGCAGGCGTTGAAACATCTGCCGCTGAGCGTCGGGCAACCGGGCGATGGGGCGGTGCAGATAGAGCGAGGTCTCGTCCACGAGGCGTTCGGGTGAACGCACTTCCTTAAGGACCATCGCCTGGGTGAGGTGTTTCCGGTGAGCGCGATCCTTTTTCGTGGGCTCGTCGCGCTCATACAGCAGCACGGGTACGTCGCACAGGTCAGGCGTGCGGGCGATCGCATCCATCAGCTCGCGCGTCGCCATGTCGGGCAGGTGTGGATCGAGCACGACGCAGTCGAATGGCTGCCGGTGGAACAGGGACAGTGCTTCGTCGGCGCTCGCCACCACCGTCGTCTGCGCGTCGTCATGCGACAGCAGCTCCAGCAATGATTGACGCTGAACGGGATCGGCGGTCACGACGAGCAGTGATCTGGTCGGCCGTTCGACAAAGGTCTTGAGCCTGAGCAATGCCTGTTCGAGCGACTCGCGGCTCTGCAGAGGTTTGGTCAGGACTCCGAACGCGCCCCGCTGCCGTCCCCGCTCCCGCTGTTCTTCTTCGGTCGTGATGATGTAGACCGGGATGTGGCGCGTCTCGGCATGGTTTTTCAGACGGTCGAGCACGCGCCAGCCGTCGATGTCCGGCAGCCGCAGGTCCAGCGTGATGGCATCAGGCCGGCCGTCGCGCGCCAGGGCCAATGCCGCGGCGCCGCTGGTCGTCACCAGCCCCTTCCAGTTCTGTTCCCGCGCGGCATCCAGGGCAATCCTCGCGAAGCTGGAGTCGTTGTCCACAATCAGCAGGACGCGATCGCCCGGTTGGATGTTCTCACGATCGTCGCCAAACAGATTCAGTGCCGCGGTGGCAGTCGCGGCCTGATCGGAAAGGTCGGCCGGCGAATCCCCCTGACCGAGGCACGCAGGCGACTCCGTTGCGACGTTCGCAGGGGTCTGGGAAGTTGTCGCTTTGCGCTGCATCCTGGGAGGTGCGTAACTGACGGGGAGGTACAGCGTGAACAGGCTGCCCGCGCCGACGGTGCTCTTGAGCCGCAGTTCCCCGCCCAGCAGCGCGGAGAGTTCCCGGCTGATCGCCAGGCCCAGCCCGGTTCCGCCATATTTCCGGCTGGTGCTGCCGTCGGCCTGCTGAAACGCTTCGAAGATGATCTGCTGTTTGTCTGCGGGGATGCCGATGCCCGTGTCGCGCACCGAGAACGCAACCACGCCTCGCGCCCGGCCCAGAATGTCGTGGTCCGACCGCCAGCCCCCCGCTGCCGGCGCCACCTGCAACGACACGCTGCCGGACTGCGTGAATTTGAACGCGTTCGAGAGCAGGTTCTTGAGCACCTGCTGCAGCCGCTTCGCGTCGGTGTACAGTCCGCGCGGCAGTTGCTCGTCCATTTCAATCGTGAAGGCGAGCCGCTTGGCTTCCGCCACATGCCGGAACGTGCGTTCGACGTACGTTCCCAGATCGTCGAATCGCACCTCGCCGATGTCCAGCACGACCGTGCCGGATTCGATCTTCGAGAGGTCCAGAATGTCGTTGATCAGCGTCAGCAGGTCGTTGCCGGAGGCGTGAATCGTTTGTGCGAATTCGCGCTGCCGAGGCTGCAGATTGCCTTCGGGATTCTTGCTGAGCTGGTCGGACAGAATTAACAGGCTGTTGAGCGGCGTCCGCAACTCGTGCGACATGTTCGCCAGGAACTCGGACTTGTACTTGGACGTCAGCGCCAACTGGGCCGCCTTTTCTTCCAGCGCCTGGCGGGCCTGCTCGACTTCCTCATTCTTGCGCTCCACTTCGACGTTCTGTTCGGCCAGCAGGCTGGCTTTCTCCTCGAGCTGTTCGTTGGTGCTCTTCAGTTCCTCCTGCTGGCTCTGGAGTTCCTTCGCCAGGGATTGCGACTGCTTGAGCAGGTCCTCGGTCCGCATGTTGGCTTCAATCGTGTTGAGCACGATCCCGATGCTCTCCGTGAGCTGATCAAGGAACGCATGGTGCGTCAGGCTGAATCTCTCGAACGAAGCCAGCTCAATGACGGCCTTGACCTGCCCTTCAAACAGGACCGGCAGCACGATGACATTGAGCGGCGCCGCCTCGCCCAGGCCGGAGGAGATCTGCACGTAGTCCGGCGGCACGCTCGACAACAGGATCTTCTGTTTCTCGAGCGCACACTGCCCCACAAGCCCCTCTCCCAGCTTGAAGAAGTTGCCGACGTGTCGTCGTTCCCGATGCGCATAGCTGGCCAGCAGGCGGAGTTGTGGTTCGTCCAGCGCGGAGTCGAGAATGTAAAACACCCCGTGTTGGGCCGTAACCACGGGCGCCAGTTCGGACAGAATCAGCCGGCCCACTGTCAGCAGGTCCTTCTGCCCCTGCAGCATGCGGCTGAACTTGGCGAGGTTCGTCTTGAGCCAGTCCTGTTCGCTGTTCTTGTGCGTGGTGTCCTTGAGGTTGCGGATCATCTCGTTGATGTTGTCCTTGAGCGCCGCGACTTCGCCGCGCGCTTCAACGGTGATGAACCGCGTGAGGTCCCCCTTCGTGACGGCCGTCGCCACCTCAGCAATGGCGCGCACCTGGCCGGTCAGGTTCGCGGCCAGCTGGTTCACGTTGTCGGTCAGGTTTTTCCACGTGCCGGCCGCGCCGGGCACGCTGGCCTGCCCGCCAAGTTGCCCTTCGACACCCACCTCGCGGGCCACCGACGTCACCTGGTCGGCAAATGTCGCCAGCGTCTCGATCATGCTGTTGATCGTTTCGGACAGCTCGGCAATCTCTCCCTTGGCTTCGACGGTCAGCTTCTGCCGCAGATCGCCGGTGGCGACCGCCGTCACCACCCGGGCGATGCCGCGCACCTGGCTGGTCAGGTTGCCGGCCATGTAGTTTACGTTGTCGGTGAGGTCTTTCCACGTGCCCGACACGCCGCGCACGTCCGCCTGTCCGCCGAGCTTGCCTTCGGTCCCCACCTCGCGCGCCACGCGCGTCACCTCGGAAGCGAACGAACGGAGCTGGTCCA
>CAZWGW010000204.1:2020-9892 GCA_964633565.1 uncultured Planctomycetaceae bacterium | reverse complement strand
CCAATTTATTCTGTGCTTTGCTGGCGAGAGGCTGGTGGGCAGCCGACGCTTCGCCCCCCCCCCACGAGGTTCTTTCCGCGTTGCGTTACGCGCCGAGTGTGCGGCCACTGACGCCGGGCAATCGCCTGTTCCCTTTCGTCCGCTACCCGCATTGCGCGCCGAGGATTGACCGGCGGTCGCCCTTGCGCGCGGCGCCGTTGCTCCTCACCACGTCACAGGAGACTGGTCATGAAGTATTTATTGGCAACTCTGACCTGCGGAATTCTGGCCTTGTTCGGATTCGCTGGGTGGGCGGAGATGGAGACTCGGACGTTGTCGACCGCGGAGATGCACTCAATTGTGGGCGGGTTAATTGAGGACAGGTGTTGTGAACCCCTCATAACGTGTGCGGAATCGTATCCGAAGTGCCACGACGTGACCGACTACTTGGCGTGCGTTGGATATCAGGTTGAACCGACGGGGGAGACAAACCTGCATTGCGCCAAGCCGAAGCCCGGGAATGATTGCTATGTGGGAGAGGAAGCGACGGTTTGCGCAAACAAGGTGCCGTGCGTATGGCTGCCATTCGGGGGGTGCAGTGCGGATTACGCAAACGCACAAGATGCGTATGCGCCGGACTGGTGCTATTCGTGGGGGACTTCGCCGTTCTGTCCTCCATAGGCGTTCAAAGTTGGAGATATGCTGAAAGAGGATTGACGAATGAAAATCTGCCGTGGGATGACGCGTCTCATCGTTGGTTTCAGCGCCGTAGCCGGGAGTTTCTGCCTGGGTGAGTTCCGGGTCGAGGGGGACGTTGCGTTGCTTGAAGCGTTGCGGGACGCGCAGGCGACAAACCGGGCCCTGTTCTCTCGCGGGCACCTGGTCGCCGAAGTCCGCCACCGGCACCTGGAGCCCAACGCGGGGCGGTGTGAGCGCGTGTCGCACGTGGATTTCTGGTGGGACGGTGACAAGGCGTACTCGAGACGTTCGACGGAGACAACCTGCGAGAAGCGCAAGGTTTCGCCTGGATTGAGTGAAGTGATTTCGCGGCCGGATGGGTACCACGTTTTTTCGGCGGCGCAACGATACGTTCAAAGTTATCCAGCGGGATATCGCGGGCTGATTGGACCGGCTGATCTTCGGCCGTCCGAACTCTGGGAACACCCGATGTTTGCCCGCAAGACCTGGTCCGAGGATTTTGATCCAAGGAGCCCTGGCTTTCCGGCAGCCGAGCGCATGTCAGTCAAGCGAGAAGGAGGACTGATTCTCGTCCACAGATACTATCCGGGAGGGTCGCTTCTCCGGATCATTGCCGACCTGCGTCAGGGCGGCAACGTCGTGGAGTTCGCCGGGACGGACGACACCGGCGAGTTAATGGCCGACGGAAAGTACACCTGGCAGGACGACGGCCGGGGAAACTGGCGCCTCCAGCTCCTTCAGTATCGGTGGGCGCACGACGGGCGTCTGGATGACGAACTCCCGTACCTTGAGGTCGAGATCAAGGAATTCGACTCGGCCGCAAAGATTCCGCCGGACCGGTTCGAAGCCCGGTCGTTCGGTCTGGCGCAGGGTACGACGATCTTCGAGTTCGACAACACCGGCCGCGTCAAACAACGGCGCATGATCGGGCGCGAGGTGGATCCGGCGGCCTCCGATGATCGGCTGGATGAACTGGCCGCTCAACTCAGATCACAGGGGTATGCATCGCCCGCACGCCGTCCATGAACATTGCATACCTGCAGGGGCATGCAAGATGATCGAATCGGCACTGCTTTACCTGTCAGGTCTGGTGATCGCATTCGAGTCCAATGAACGAGGGCTCGACGTGACATGCGGCAGCCAGTGTCTGTACATCAGTCTCAAAGCGCTGGATTTTGATGTGCCGCCCGTCGACGAGCTGGAGGAGCGCCTTGGTCCGCCAACGCCGGAGGGATATTCACTTGCACAGATCGCCGACGTCGCGCAAACGCTGGGGGCGCACACTCTGGGAGTGCAATCCAACGTCGCGAACCTCGAACGTCGCCCGGGACGTTTTGCCTGCATCGCCAAGTGGGCGAACGGCCATTTTGTAATTCTGGGCGGAGTTGACGAACATCGGCGAATGCTCGTCATCGATCCACCTCGATCATTCTCGGCGCCGGTAGATGTGATTTCGTCGCAGTGGGATGGGACTGCATTGCTCGTCTCGCCCGCTCCACTGTTGGCGGAGGAGGAACTGCCGCGACCAGGGGCTTTCGGTCGCCTCGTGATTGCATTTGCAGTATGCGGGGCACTGATCCTAGCGTGCTCCTGCGGGATTCGACTGGTCAACGGGCGCAGCGCAGGCTTCAGAAGTCCCTGATATGGACCTCTCGCCGGACAGGTATTATGTGTGTTACTCACCCGAAATTCGATGGACACTGCGGTCGCACGACAGAGAAACGGCGTATTTCTTTCGCTGAGGTGGTGATCGGGGCAATCGGCCTCCTGGCAAGCGCGGCGTGTAGCGATGTGTCTCCGGCGCCTCGCCCACGTCTGCATGTACCGGCCTCAAATTTTGAAATGGGCGAGGTGCCGGTATCGGAAGACGCCATTGAGGCTGTGTTCCAGATCGAGAACCACGGGGATGCGCCGCTCGAGATCTACCGCGCCGAGAGTGCGGGGTGTCTCTGCGTCGATGCGCGCGCCCTCGATGCACAGGTTTCACCGGGAAAATCCGGCCGCGTAATCGTACGCGTTCGCCCCGCGACTCCCGGTGAAAAATCAACGCGGGCTATTGTCACAACGAACGATCCGACACAGGGCTTCGTCGAATTGAACGTGAGGTGGCATGCCGTGCAGGCATACGAATGGAAACCGGCTCAATTGAATCTTGGGAGAGTGCGTCCGACCGAGATCATCGAAAGGAAAGTGCAACTGATCCGGCGTGTACCAGCGCCCTCGGCGATGCACAAAGGCTCCGTCGGCGCGGCGACGGGCGAAGTCGTGTCGGGCGACGCGATGCTCTCCGTTCACCACGTGGATACGGCGGCAGACCACCTCGACGGCGAGTACACCGTCGCCGTAACGCTTCTTGCCGGCCGCGAACGAGGTGCCGGTGAGGGGCGCATTCAGATTGAAGATCCGTTGGACACGTCGCGATCCTGTTCACTCCCAGTCCGCTGGGAGATCGGCGACGTGGTGCGCACAGTCCCGGCCCGAATATATTTCGGCGCCGCGCCGGGTGGCGCAACTGTCGAACGAGAGATCCTGATTGTGGCGGATTCGCACAGCGCGCTCGAGGCGCTGAGTGCAACGTTCGTTCCGACCGACGCTGACATCAGCTTTACACAACAACAGACGAGCGATCGGGTGATCCATGGGAAGGTCGTCTGGAGGCTCCCCCGGCGAGAGGGCATCTACCGCGCCTCCTTGCAGCTTGCTTGTGGGCATCCGGACGGATGTGCGATTGACGTTCCCATGAGCGTTGCTGTGGCAGAAGTGTCCTCTCCGACGAAGCAGGGAGAAACCCGATGAAGACGAGCGCGCATCGAGCCGGCTTCACAATTCTGGAACTCCTGATCTCAGTGTCAGTCGTGGCATTGCTGGTCGCACTTATTATGCCGGCGGTTTTGGCCGCGCGGGAGCGCAGCCGGCAAGCGCAATGTCGCGATCGCTTGCGCGCGCTCGGCACCGCCTGTCAGCACTTCGAGGGCGTGCATCGCCGTCTGCCGGCGGCATTGTGGACCGGCACCGCTGCGGTGGCATCGTCCGCAGGTCCGGGTCAGCAGTTTTCACCGCACGCGCAATTGCTGCCATATCTCGATCAAGGTCCCTTGGCGTTACGGATCGACGAACTCCCTCCCATCGTTCCAAATTGGGATCCCGATACAACACTTCCGCCGACTACAACAGAAATCAGCGAGTTCGTGTGCCCTTCGGACGCCCATGAGGACGGCACGAACTACCGTGCGACGACCGGCCCCTGGGCCAGCGCGTTCGACATCGACGATGTCGAGCAATCCGGGCACGGCGCCTTCTCGGACTTGCGCGGCGTGCGATTTCAGGACGTTCATGATGGCCTGTCCCACACAATCGCGTTCAGCGAACGAGTCCAATCAGACGACGATCCCTTAGCATTCACCAAGGAGGACTATTGGGGCTCGAGTGCGGCGGAAGTCCTCCGCACGCGAGACACGAATGCCATGATCGCAATTTGCGGGTCACTGTCGTCGACGCCGCCCACGTATTATCCGTTCGTGGGACATTCGTGGCTCATCGCCGGATATGACCACACATGGTACAATCACAGCGTGACGCCGAATTCCCAGATTCCCGATTGCACAGCCAATGATGTTCCACCGCTAGCATTGATCACAAGTGCGTCGCCCTATCCGTCGTCGACCGACGGAGTCCACAAAGCCGCAAGCCGGCACCCGGGAGGCGTCAATGTCGTGTATCTTGACGGTCATGTCTCGTTCGTGAGCGACGCGATCGATTTGCATTTGTGGCGCGCTCTGGCGAGCCGCGACGGTCAGGAGGTCATTGGCAAGGAGGGCCTGTGACGGTCGTTTGCTCGAATTGATCCGACATGGCGATGGAGGCGTGCGGTTCATTGGGAACATCGTCGACCTGCTTCTTTGGCGCGCGTTGTCCACGCGAAGCGAGCACGAGATTGCGATCTGAGCAGCCCTCACGTCAGTGCCGCACCACCCGGCGCAGCAGCATCCACCCGACCACCGCCAGCACCGCGTTCCCCACCCACATCGACCACGCGGGATCGAGATGCCCCCGTTTCGACTGCGCCATCAGTCCCAGCACCAGCGGATAGTAACCCGCCACGATCGGCACAAAGCAGTACAGGAAACTCGTCAGGAACTTGCTCTGCGCCTTGAGCACCGACAGGGGACTGCCGACCAGCACGAAGAACAGGCAACTGCAGGCCAGCGCATACCGGCTGTGGATCTCGGTGGCGAACTGGAACAGACGCGCCTCCGTCTGCCGGAGTTGGCGTCGGCCGCTCTTCTTCGGGTCGGTCAGTTGTTCGAAACGCCCCTGTGTCAGCGCAAAGGCCGCTTCGATGACGGCCCGGTCCCGTTCGAATTCCCGGTCGGCCGCGGCGCGTTCGGCTTCGCGCGCGATCTCGCGGATCGGCAGGTGTCGCGGTTTGAGGCTGTTGTCCACGGGTTGCCAGCGAATGGCCTGGGTCTCGTCGCGGATGGTCAGCTTGTTCTTGTCGGGCAGCTCGATCCAGCCGTGGTCGACGTGGACCAGCGCCTGCTGCTGATCCAGGTCGAGTTCGATCGTGGCCTCATCCGCCCACATCGTCGCGGTGCGGCCGTCACCGCGGAGGTAACGGAACACCGGCCGGATCAGACGCCGCCCGTCGACGCCGGCGACGGAGACGTGCAGGCCGAGCTGCCGATCGCCGAACTGGCGTTCGTTCCGCAACCGTTCCAGAATGATGTCTTCCATGGCCGTGACCACCGTCCGCTGGATGTTCCGCATGGCCCATGGAATCGCCTGGTCCGTGAGCACCAGACAGCACACGCTCAGCGCCGCGCCCAGGAAAAACGACGGCCAGAGGAGCGAGAGGACATTGATCCCCGCCGCTTTGGCGGCCGTGATCTCCAGATCTCCCGCCATCCGGCCGTAGACGAGCGAGACCGTGAGCAGCAGGGCGGCCGGGATCGTAAACGGCAGCAGGCTGGGAATAATGTACGGCAGTATGTGCAGCAGTTGTTCGGTGCCGAGCCCGCTCTGACTGGCCTGCTGAAACACCCCGACGAACACCAGCAGCACGGTCAGGCACAGCAGGACGAACGTAAAAACCCGGAGAATCTCCGCCAGGATGTAACGTTGCAGCAGGGGGATCGGATGTCGCATCCGCCGCACTCGGAGGTCTGTTGGCGCAATCGTCGGCACGACGGCCGAAGGTGAGGCGGGTCGTATAGACAAGACGGGCAATCCGGTCAATACGTGTGACGGGCAGATAATGCGGGAAGACGTGGCAAACTCTGCGGCACGCCGGGCAGGTCGGCGAGCCGCACGTCAGATTCCCGCAGCCTGTGCTGTCCATACAACGATCGTCTCTGTTGTGACAGTCGTCGTTGCCGGGACGACGCCGGCAGCCACCCGCACCGGAGCGCCCGGGTGAAGCCAATCCGGTCCGGTGACCGAAGATGAGACAGGCGCGGCCTCGGCTCGTACCAACGCGCCGCCGTGCTGCGCTCCGGCGCCGATCACTGGCCGCAGATGGCCGCAAGGAGACATCAGAACATGACACTGTTGAGCCAATTGACGGACGACCAGTTTGCACTCATCGGTTGCGGCGGCGCTCTGTTTGCGGCGTTTGCCGTGATGGCAGTCAGTTATCACGTTGGTGTCCTGGTGCGCCGCTGCGGGACGAGGACCCCGGAAGTACCCGGTTCGCAAATCCGCCCGCGCGTCGGTGCTGCCGCCGGCGTGGAATCGGAACTCAGCGGACGGCGTGCCGCCTGATTCCGCCGAATGCGACCAGGTGCTCGTGATCGGTCAGGACCGCACCCGCGGCGAGGGATCGTTGGAGCAGGAGTGGTATCTTGCGACGTGTCTTTGATCCCGGGTATGCTTGAGAAGATCGACAGGAGCGCGGATCGCCGTTTGCCCGCCCGGGCCATCGTATGGCGGCGCGTCACTGTGGCGGAGAGTGTCGTCCAGACTAACCGCTTCGGCGGAATCGCGCCGAAGCCGTCCATTCGGGAGAGTCTCATGCGGCGTTGGAAAACAGCAGCGTTCGGTGCGGCGATGTTGGCCGCCGGTTATCTCCTCGGCGCGACGGGGGCCTGGGAATCGGGCCACCTTACGGCACAGGACGCCGGAGTGACCAGCACCGTCAAGGACCGGATCGCGGCCGCCAATGATGCGTTGCAGCAGGCGGCGGAAGCACTGAAGAGCGAAGGGCAATATGTCGCCGCAACGGAAGGCGTCAATGCCTTTCTGGTGCTGTCGGGAGGGGGAGACGCCCAGCAGGACCTGGAGAGCGGCACGGGAGTCGATCCGGAGACGTTTGCCGCCCTGTACGCCGAACAGGCCCTTCCTGAAATCCAGGCCAAGCTGGAGCGTGACGCCGACAACCGGCTGACGTACAACGGAAAAGTGGTGCAGATGTATTCCAAGTCCCGTTTGCAGAGGCTGTATGCCGAACGGCTCAAGTTGACGATGAAAGGAATCCAGTCCGGCACAGCAAATCCGTAACCGCCGGAAGGCGGGCGGCATATTTCGGGCAATTGCCACGCCGGACGCCGGATGCGGCGATTTGGGTGAATTCGGTGAGATTTCCGGCGAATTTGCTTGGGTTGCGTCCGAGACACTTTATACAATGAACCCGGCTCGACGGTTCGTTTGAGGGTACGTCACGCACTGCCGCAGGTAAAACCGATACAAGCGGACGACTCCTCTCGAGCCTCTTGTTTTTGATCTGCATCACGTTCGGACAGGAATCGCGCGCCGGCCGGATCTCGGCAACGCGCTTGTCGGTCACATCTCTGGGAGTCGTGACATGCGTCGGTATCCCTCCGTCGGCGGGTGTGTGGTGACATTGGCAGTGGGCACCCTACTGGTGCTCAGGCCGGCCGCAGCAGGGGATGCGGCACAGCCTCCCCGGGCGATTGAGGTCCACGCCAGTGAGGCGACGGACGGCATCTCTTCGCTGGCGGTGGCATTGCGGGCCGAATCGCTCCCCAACCAGCCGGTGGCACACGACCACGTGATTCTCCTCGATACGTCCGCCAGTCAGGTCGGCGAACACCGGACACATGGATTGGCCGTGCTGCGTGAATTGCTCGCGGGATTGCCCGCCAATGACCGGGTCGGAGTCTATGCGGTCGATATCAAAGCCGAGGCACTGACCGACGGGCTGATCGCCCCCGGCGCCGCCCTCGCCACGGTGCTTCC
>CAZWGW010000204.1:0-2010 GCA_964633565.1 uncultured Planctomycetaceae bacterium | reverse complement strand
CTTCCAAAACTGGAATCGCGGTTCCCTGCGGGGGCCACGGACCTGCTCGGGGCGTTGCAAACCGGTCTCAAGGACCTGACAGGCGAGCGGGCGGGATCAATCATCTTCATCGGCGACGGGATGAGCACCGCCCGCCTCATCCAGGCGGACGAATTGCGGCAACTGGTCACAGAACTCCAGGCACGGCGCGTGCCGGTACACAGCTACGCGATCGGTTCCAGCACCGACCTGCAACTGCTGGGGATCCTCGCGCTGCGATCGGGGGGACTGGTCGTGCGGGACGACGACGTATCCGAAGCCGCCGCGGCCGGGCAACGGCTGGCTGCCGCCGTCGACCTGCCGGTTTTCTATCCGGACTCAATGTCCGTCGAGGGGCAGGGAATGTCCCTGCTGCCCGATGAAGCGTTGCCGTTGCGGAGCGACCGCGAGACCGTGTACCTGGCCCGCGGCGCACTGTCTGGAAACCACCGGATCGCAGTTGGGGGACAGATGGAGGGGCGCGATCTGCAGTTGACCTGGACGATCCCGCAGCCGAAAACGACGCAGGGTAATACGTACCTCTCGACGTTGTGGAATCGCGCGGAGCAGTCCGGCGGGCTTACAAACGGCCTGGCCGGGCGCACGCTGATTGCGGCGGCCCAGGAGAACTTTCAGGACCTGATCGCCAACCTGGAACTCGAAGCGACACGCGCGCTGACCGCCGGACGCACCGAAGAGGCCGCCCGCATCGGACTGCAGATTCAGCAGGCCGACCCGAACAACCAGCGTGCGGCGACGTTCGTCAATGCGGGGCGGGACCTGGCCGTGAAGACCATCGCCCAGGCTCAGCCGGCGGGAGAAAGCCCGGAACCGCCAGCACCGGCAGGAGAGTCGGGCGAACTGCAAGTCCGTGAGAACCCGTCCGGTGCGTCTGCGCTCGAAAGCGCCATTGAAGCCAAGAACATCCCGACGCAGAAGCTCCGGACAGAAGTCGAGGCGGCCATCAGCCGGGCGAAGGAGACGCTGCAATCGGCCCCCGACCGCGCGCAGGAAGATCTGGAGCGCGAGTTGGGCTACGTCAAGTCGGCCGACGATGTCGATCCGGAGGCCAAGAACCAGTTGATCCGCCTGCTGAACGCGGAACTTGCCAATGCCGCGACGGCGATGGTTGCCGTCCGCCAGCAACAACAGGCCGCGCAGCGAAAAACCGCCCTCATCGAAGCCCAGGCCCTGCTGCTGGATGCAGTTGTCCAGCGGGACAACCGGACCAAGGAACTGGTCGATCGGGTCCGGGCCCTGGTCGTGCAGGGCTGGGAGGGATATCAGGCGGCGTTTGAGGAGGCGGAGGCAGTCTCCCGGATGATCGACAGTTCCCGTCCGGACAGCGCCATCGGCGTGCAAACCGTGTTCACCACGGAAGCAGCACAGCAATTGGATCGGTCCCGGCGACTCAGGTCGTTGAGGTCGGACCGGTACCTGGAGACGCTGCACCAGGTCGAACTCTCCCACGTGCCGTTCCCGGACGAACCTCCCATTCGATATCCCCCCGCAGAAGTGTGGCAGCAACTGACCGAAAAGCGGAAAAAGTGGAAATCGGTGGACCTGCACCAGAGCAGCCCGAACGAGCGCCGGATTTACGAAGCGCTGGAGACGACCACCACGATGGAGTTCCCGGCCAATCCGTTGCAGGACGTGATCGATTACCTCTCGGAAATCCACCGGATCCCGATTCTCCTGGATACGACCACCTTGAGCGACGCCGGAGTCGCTCCGGATACAGAAGTCAGCCTGGTGATTTCGGGCATCAAATTGCGAAGTGCGCTGAAGATCCTGTTGACGAGCGTCGGTGGAGTTGAGTTGGATTATGTGATCCAAAACGAAGTGATGATGATCACGACCAAGGAAAAGGCTGAGGAGGCGCTGCAGACACGCGTCTATCCGGTGGCTGACCTGGTGATTCCGATCATGCCGCTCGGTGGCGGATTCGGTGCCGGCGGCGGCCTTCACTTCAGCTCGGACTCCTCGAACTTG
>CAZWGW010000203.1:0-9915 GCA_964633565.1 uncultured Planctomycetaceae bacterium | reverse complement strand
ACGAATGCCGGGATGCGGCACAACGTCGTGATCGTGCCGGAGAAGACTCCGCAGACGAGGCAGGCGCCGATGCCGAGCAGGCTGCAGCCGATCAGACCGGCCGTCGATGCATCCGCACCGCCGGCAAGCCCCTGGATCGAGATGGCCGTCACAACGCCCGATACCGCCAGCAGGCTCCCCACGGACAGGTCGATGCCGGCGGTCACGATCACCAGCGTCATGCCGATCGCAATGATGGCAATGTCGGCGTTCTGGTTGACGACGTTCAGCAGGTTGTCGCGCGTCAGAAAGCTGGGCCAGGTGTAACTCGCTGGCTTGTAGACACGCGTCGCGCTGAGGGCGGGATATCGAGTCCCCAGGTCGGCGATCCGGTCCGGTTGCAGCGGCCCCCATCGAGAGCCGGCGTCATGCGTCGCCACGGCATCGATCCGTTCACGCCCGTCGGCGACCCGTTCCAGCGCCCCCCGTGCATCGGCCGGAGTCGCAGCCTCGGCAACATCCAGCACCTGCGCACCCAGCAATTCCAGTTCACCGCGGACTGCCGCGGCGAACTCGCGATCCTGGGCCGTGTCCCGCACCAGAATCAGCACGGTGGCGCCGGCGCCGCGCTCGTCGACAATCGCGCGCGCCAGCGCGCGGCCGGCCGATGGAGTGACCGGATGCTGCACGTCGAGCGTCACCGCGCTGTAATAGCCGCACAGCAGCAGCAGCACAAAGACGGAACCGTAGTCGGACAGAAAACGCTTCATCGAGTGCTACTTGACCGCGAGTTCCATGATCTGTTCCTGCGTGGCCCGCGCCATGTCGGTGATTTCACCCGTCACGCGCCCCTCGTGCATCACCAGCACGCGGTCGGCCATGCCCAGCACCTCCGGCAGTTCGCTGCTGATCATGACGATCGCCTTCCCGGCGGCCGCCAGCTCGTTCATCAGCACGTAGATCTCGTATTTTGCCCCCACGTCGATCCCGCGGGTCGGCTCGTCGAACAGGATCACGTCGGCCCGCGACGCGAGCCACTTCGCAAGGACGACCTTCTGCTGGTTGCCGCCAGACAGCGTCGCCGCCGGCTGGTTCCGCCCGGCGATCCGGATCTGCAACTGCTTC
The DNA here is from genome assembly GCA_964633565.1 of uncultured Planctomycetaceae bacterium. Lineage (GTDB taxonomy): Bacteria > Planctomycetota > Planctomycetia > Planctomycetales > Planctomycetaceae > CAZWGW01. The sequence goes on along the minus strand of CAZWGW010000203.1, from coordinate 8,811 downwards.
ACGTAGCGGTCGAATTCGTTCCGCTCGCGGCGCAGCCCGATCAACCCGGCCGTGGCATGCCGCCGCAGGTTCGGCAGACTGAAATTCTCCTGCACCGAATGTGGCAGGATCAACCCCTGCGCCTTGCGGTCCTCGGTCAGCAGGCAGATGCCGGCCCGGATCGCGTCGCGTGGCTGACGCAATCGCAACGTCCGGCCGTCGACGGCGACAGTCCCGGAGTCGCGCCGGTCCGCCCCGAAGATGAGCCGCGCCGTTTCGGTCCGCCCCGCACCAACGAGACCGGTCAACGCCACGATTTCTCCCCGGCGGACCTCGAACGAAACGCCGCGGACACGTGGCGCGCGCGACAGGCGCTCGACGACCAGCCGCGGAGGGCCGATGGTCACCGAGCGCTTGGGGAACTCCTGGTCCAGCCGGCGGCCGACCATCAATTCGATCAGCGTCTCGCGCGTGACGTCGCCGATCGGCTTCGTTGCGACGTGTGCCCCGTCACGCAGCACCGTGACGCGGTCGGCGATCTGGAAGATCTCCTCCAGCCGGTGGCTGACGTAGATGATGCCGATCCCCTGCGCCGCCAGTTCGCACACCACCGCCAGCAGCCGCTCCACTTCATGCGGAGACAGGGCGGCGCTCGGTTCGTCCATGACGATGATCCGCGCGTCAAACGCCAGCGCCTTCGCAATCTCCACAACCTGCTGCTGCGCCACGCTCAGGTCGCGGCACAGGGCCGAGGGATCGACCGCGACGCCGATGCGATCGAACAACTCGCGGGCGCGGCGGTGCTCCTGCCCGGCCGGCAGAAACCGCCAGCGGCGCTCCTGTCCGAGGAAGATGTTCTCGCGCGCGGTCAGCGCCGGGACGAGGTTGAATTCCTGGTAGATAACGCTGACCCCTGCACGGCGTGCCGCCACCGGTCCGTTCATCCGCACCGCTTGGCCGTCGATTTCGATGGCCCCGGTATCGGGGCGGACCGCGCCGCCGAGCACCTTGATCAGCGTGCTCTTGCCGGCCCCGTTCTCGCCGAGCAAGGCGAGGACTTCGCCGCGGTGCAATTCCAGGTCGACCCCCCGCAGCGCCTGCACGCCGGGATACGACTTCGCGACCCCCGTCATGCGGAGCAGCGGCGGCCCGGTTCTCGCCCGGCGGTCGGCGGCAGTCATGGCGGGGCCATTCTGCGTGGCCAACCTGTGCGATTCAAGCCGCAATCGGCATTTTTCCCCTGTTGCCGGGTGTGGTATCGTGCGTACCTGTATAATGAACCAGGGGTTGTCGTCGGCGCCTCCGGCCCCAACCGGCTTCCAATGACGCCGTTCGCTCCTGCAGACTGAAACAGACACCATGGACACGAAGAAAATGGCCTCCGACTGCTACCGCAAGGGGGTCGAGGCGACAGAAAAGAAGAACTGGGACCTGGCGGTCGAGATGTACGGGATGTGCGTCCGCTTCGTGCCGGAGAACCTGGCATACCGCCAGCTCCTGCGAAGCTGCGAGTTCAAGAAGTTCAATGACAACAAGTCGGGTGCGGGAGCATTTGCAAAAAGCAAGCTGCTCGGCATCCGCAGTCGCATCAAGAAGGCCAAGGCCAAAGAGGAATGGACCGAGGTCGACAAGGCGTGTGAGGAGGGTCTGGCGGTCAATCCCTGGGACGTCCAGCTCAACCTCGACCTGGCCGAGGCGGCCAGAAACCGGCAATACATGGACGTGGCCCGGTTCGCGCTCTCCACCGCCTGGGACGTCGATCGAAACAACAAGCAACTGAGCTGGTCGCTGGCCGAACTGCTCGAGGAGCGCGGCGAGTACGACGAAGCCAGCAGGATCTGGCAGCACATCTGCCAACTCGACCCCAACGACGGCACGGCACGCTCCAAGCTGACCGGTTCGCACACCAAGAAGACGCTCGACCGCGGCGGCTATGAATCGGCCGGCGGCACGCGCGAGGTGATGATGAATCGCGGGCAGGCCGGCAAGGGGGCCGAAGCGGCCGCGCCCGGCGAGTCGCAGGAGGCCGACCTCAAGCACGCGATCCGCAAGGAGCCGGCCAAGACCGAGAACTACCTCAAACTGGCCGATTTCTACAAACGCGAGAATCGCCTCGACGAGGCGCATACCACCCTTGAGAAAGGGTTGGAGGTCTCCGGCAACGACCCCAACGTGCGGGAGTTGCTGGAGGACGTCGAGCTGCTGCGGATGAAGGACAACCTTGAAAAGGCCAAGGAACGCGCCGCTCAGGGTGGGGACGACACGGCGCGGAAAAACGCGGCGGCCTTGTCCACCGAATACAACAAACGCCGGCTCGAGGTGCTTACGCGCCGCGTCGAACGATATCCACAGGACCTGACGCTCAAGTTCGAACTGGGCCAGTTACTGATGGTCTTCCAGAAATGGCCGCAGGCGATCCCCCTGCTGCAGCAGGCGTCGCAGAACAAGCGGATCAAGGTCAAGGCGCTCGCGCACCTGGGGAAGTGCTTCATCTACGACAAGAAACTGCCGCTGGCGAAGGGGCAGCTCGAGCGGGCGGTCGCCGAACTGACGTTCGACGAGGACCCGAAGCTGTTCCTCGAGACGTATTACAACCTGGCGCGCGTCTGCGAGGAGACCGGCGACAAGACCGCCGCGGAAGCGCATTACGGGGAAATCCTGGTGCGGGACTACGATTACAAGGACGCCCGCCAGCGACTGGAAAAACTCCAGGGTGGGGGCGAAGAGGAGCAGGGATGAAACAATCACTGGCCTCGGCGCTGGTAGGGGCGGTTCTGCTCGGACCCTGGTGGGCAGGGATCGCCCGCGCGCAGCCGCCGGACGACGCGGCCCTCCGCGAACGGGTGCTTACCGCAATCGACCGGGCACAGGGATTCCTGATCAGCCAGCAGCTCAACGACGGGTCCTGGGCGCCGGCCCTGGGGCGCTGGCAGATCGGCGTGTCCAGCATGGCGGTCCTGGCGCTGCTCAACTCCGGTCTGCCGGCGGATCATCCCAAAGTCGCGCGCGGGTTGGAGTTCCTGCGAAATGCCGACCTGCCGAGTGAGACCTATGAGGTCGCGACCATGATCATGGCCCTCGCGGCCACCGGTGAGAAACGGGATATCGGGCGCATTGGCCAACTGGCTGATCTGCTCGTCGAGTATCAGCATCGCGACGGCGAAGGGCGCGGCGCATGGGGCTACGGCGGGGAGGGGAGCGCGCTGGGCGGCTGGTGGGACAACAGCAATACACAGTTCGCCCTGCTGGGACTGCGTGAAGCGGCCTGGGCGGGCATCCCGATCGACGACCAGGTCTGGAAGGACGCGCAGGACCACTGGATGAAGCAGCATGACAATTTCCCGCCCGGCGAGCGGCTTCCGTCCCGCGGCTGGAACTACAATCTCGGGGGGCGTGAGGCGTCGGGCAGCATGACCGTCGCGGGCATCGCTTCGCTGACGATCACGTCCGGCTTTCTGCGCAATCGGGCCGGTGAAGGGGCCGACGGCGGCATTGAATGTTGCGCCCCGGACCCGTCCGACGACAAGGTCCGACTGGCCATCGATGCGGGTGTGCTGTGGCTGTCCGAACATTTCCGTGTCACGTCGAATCCGGGCGACAACAACTGGCTCCTGTACTACATCTACGGCCTGGAGCGGGCGGGGCGACTGACCGGCCTGCGGTTCTTCGGCGATCACGACTGGTATCGCGCCGGGGCGCGGCACCTGGTCGAAACCCAGGACGTCCGCTTCGGCAGTTGGACCAGCCAGGGGGATGAACCCGTCAGCGGGACCTGTTTTGCGCTGCTGTTCCTGTCCAAGGGGCTCTCGCCCGTACTGATCAACAAGCTCAAGTTCGGAACGCCTCATCCCGATACGCACGAGGCTGACCGATCCTTCTGGAACGTCCATCCGCGCGACATCAACAACCTGACCGAGCACATCAGCGGACGGGAGAAATGGCCGCGGCTGGTGACCTGGCAGGTGCTCGACCTCAAGCTCGCAACGGAAACGGAAGGCGTCGCCGCGCTCCTGCAGGCGCCGGTGCAGTACCTGTGCGGCAGCGAGGACCCCAACGTCATGTCGGACGCCGAAGTCGCACTGCTCCGGGAGTACATCATTCAGGGGGGATTTCTGTTTGCGGTGCAGGGTTGCGGTCGCGCCGACTTTGAAGACGGCTTCAAACTGCTCGTCGAGAGAATGTTCCCCGAGCCGGAATACGACCTGAAGCCGTTGCCCGATACGCACGACATCTTCCGCAGCGAACATCCTCTGGACGGCAAGTCCTACGAGTTGTGGGGAGTCGACATCGGTTGCCGGACGGCCATTGTCTATGCCCCGTTTGACCACGCCTGCCGCTGGGACCGCTGGATGAAATACGATCCGTCCTGGCGTCCCGTGGAAGTGAAATCGCAGATTTCCAAATCGATGAACATCGGCGTCAACGTGATTGCCTATGCGACGGGACGGGAACTGATGGACAAGCTCAGGACCCCCTCCCTTGTCAAACTGAACGAAGACGACCCGCTCAACCGCGGCCGAACGGTCATTGCCCGCCTCCGCCATACGGGTGGATTCGACACCGCCCCCAATGCGCTGAAGCACGTCCGGCTGGCGCTGGAGACGATCGGCATCGACCTGTCCCCGCTTGCTCCCACGGTCCCGGCCGGCGACCCGGCATTATTCGATTATCCGCTGCTCTACATGCACGGCCGCAAGAACTTTGCCCTGACGGCGGCGGAGCGGGACCAGATCAAGGCCTATCTCGAGAACGGCGGATTCCTGTTCGCCGACGCCTGCTGCGGGATTCGCCAGTTCGACTCGAGTTTTCGGAAAATGGTCGAGCAGATCTTCGGCCGGCCGCTGACGCCCATTCCGATTGAGCACGAGTTGTTTCACAATCCACTGGGTTACGATATCCGTGAAGTCAGGCGGCGCATTCCCGAAGGCGACGGTGCGAATGTGCTCGTGCAGCAGGAATCCAAAGGAGCGCCGATCCTGGAAGGGATCGAAATCAACGGGCGGTACGTGGTGGTCTACAGCAAATACGACCTGAGTTGTGCTCTGGAGCGGCAGACGACCGTCTCCTGCGCCGGCTACCCCACCGAAGACGCCGCCAGGATCGCCGTCAACATCGTCCTCTACGGACTGTATCAGTAGGTATTATTGGTGACTGGTGAGTGGTGAGGGATGACTGCGTTCTGTCACCCCGGACTACGTACAAGACACCACTCACCGCTCACCACTTACCACCCACCCCGCCCTTGCAACTCCCCCGTAACCCCACCCGCGAAGTGCGCATCGGCACGGCCGTCATCGGCGGCGGATATCCCATCGCCGTGCAGAGCATGACGGCCACGCACACTCAGAACGTCGACGCGACCGTGTCCCAGATCAATGACCTCGTCGCCGCCGGGGCCGACGTCGTGCGCGTCGCGGTCGACAGCCGCAAGGACGCCGACGCCCTGACCGAGATCAGCCGCCGGACGAGCGCCAACCTGTCCGTCGACCTGCAGGAGAATTACCGCCTGGCGGAACACGTCGCGCCGCACGTGGCCAAGGTCCGCTACAATCCCGGCCACCTCTATCACCACGAGCGCGAAAAGCCCTGGCAGGACAAGGTGAAGTACCTGGCGGACGTCGCCGGCACGCACGACTGCGCGATGCGGGTCGGCGTCAACTGCGGGTCGGTCGACCCGGACAAGAAGGAGAAGTACGACGCGCACGACTCCCTGTCGCCGATGTTGGAGAGCGCGCTGGACCACTGCGCGCTGCTCGACGCGCTCGGCTTCACGCGGTACTGCGTGTCGCTCAAGGACTCCGACCCGCGGAACGTGGTCGAAGTCAACCGGCGCTTCGCGGCCGAGCGGCCCGACGTGCCGCTGCACCTGGGCGTGACCGTGGCCGGCATGCCCCCCGACGGCGTCATCAAGACGCGGATTGCGTTCGAGCAGCTCATCAGCCGGGGGATCGGCGACACGATCCGCGTCTCGTTGACGGTGCCCAACGACCGCAAACGGGAAGAGATCGCCGCCGGCCGGAGCATCCTCGACGATATTGCCTCCGGCCGCGTCCGGAGCGTCGTCGATTACGGGCTGAGCACGCTGAACATCATCAGTTGCCCGAGCTGCTCACGCGTCGAGAACGAAGCGTTCATTGAGCTGGCGCAACAGGTGAAGGAGATGACCGCCTACGCGCGGGACCACAAGATCACGATTGCCGTGATGGGCTGCCGCGTGAATGGCCCCGGCGAGACCGACGATGCCGACCTGGGACTGTGGTGTGGTCCGAACTTCGTCAATCTCAAACGAGGCCCGGAGGAACTGGGGGCTTTCCCCTACGACGCCATTCTGCCGCGTCTCAAGGACGAGCTGGATGCGCTGATCGCGGCCCGCCGCTGATCGCTCGCAGCGCCGCACGGACCTCAACTCGCTGCCGGCAAAAGACGTTACGACTTACCCCAACTCGTGTTGGAGCGCACCGTGGCGTCCGCTATACTCCCGCCTCTCCCCACTCATCCATTTCCGTTGATCCGTTTTTCGGTCCCCGTGTCGGCGGCTGCCGCGCCGCGGTTTTGATGCCGTGCGCAACGGGTGGCGCTGCGCCAAAGGCCATTTCGTGGTCCGTCTGTCATCATGGACACCTTAACGACGCGATTGCTCATCGGTGCCGCTGTGGCGGTCCTTGCATTGCCTTGCGGCGGCTGCGGGACCACGAAGCAGAGCGAAGCGACGCAGCAGTTGCTGGCTTCGGATGCCGTCGACCGCTCCATCGCCGCGATCGATTTTCGTCCGCTGACCGGCCAGAAGGTGTTCTTCGACACAAAATACCTGACAAACTACAAGGGGATCGGGTTCGTCAATGCCGAGTACGTGATCAGTTCGCTGCGACAGCAGATGTTCGCCGCGGGATGCCTGTTGCAGGAGAAACTGGAGGACGCCGAATATGTCGTCGAAGCCCGGGTCGGGACCCTCGGGAACGATGAGCACGAGATCGTGTACGGCATTCCGGCCAATAACGGCCTGGCGAGTGCATCGGCCGTGGTGCCGAATGCCCCGCCGCTCCCGTCCATTCCCGAGATTTCGGTGGCGCGCAAGCACAATCAGCGCGCGGCGGCCAAGGTTGCTGCATTTGCCTATCACCGGGAAACGCATGCGGCGGTCTGGCAGTCGGGATTGTCGGTGGCCAGGAGCAGTGAACGGGATACCTGGATCATGGGGGCCGGACCCTTTGAGAAGGGCTCGATCCATGACGGTTGGGAATTTGCCGGGAGTCGCGTCGGCCACCCCTGGCGACGCAAACACATGCAGCCGAAGACCGGTCCGATCGCGGACTAATCCCAGGAGATGGTCTTAGAGCGTCACAGACCGGCGGCGTCAGGCCAACCAGAGGCGGACAAACCGGCCGACGCCGTCCAGCAGGCGTCCGCCGAAATTCCATCGCAGCAGCCGGCAGCAGGGCCGACGGAAGCCGGCAAGTGATCCGGCTGTCGCTGCGCGTGCTCCGTGAAACCCGGACCAGGTCGGTATTCTCATCGGCGGGAATCGGGCAGGCGGCGGCCACGTGTCAACGTATCGCCGCTTTTCTTCCACCGTCCCGAAGTCTAGAGTGAATGAGCCGTGCTCGCATCGCGGCTCAGCCGAGAGACCGATTGACTGACGCGGGCGCGAACTCCCGTCCATGGACCAGCGCAACGAACTCAACGACGTGCCGCGTGACGCGGAACCGCAGCCGGAGACCGAGGTGCCGCGACACCTGCCGCCGGTGGAGCCGCCGTCGGCCGGTTTCATCGTGCAGTTGTTTCTCGTCCCGGCGCTGATCGTCGGCGTGATCGTCGGCATCTATTTTCTGTTCGGGCTCCTGGCGTCGAGTGAACTCGACTGGCGGCAGCAGGTCGTCGACGTGCGCAGTGCGAATGAGCACGTGCGTTGGCGCGGGGCGCTGAGCCTGGCACAAATGCTCGATGCCGATGCGCAGCAGGGCGCCTCCGGGCAGGGATTGTCCCGCAATCCGGAGATCGCTGCCGCCCTGACTGAGTTGTTACAGGACACAATGCAGCGGTCCCCCCGCGATGAAGAGACGCAAAAGCAGCTCGAATTCGTGACCAGGGCGCTGGGCCGCCTGGACTCCGCAGAACTGGTGCTGCCCGCGCTGTTTGCCGCCGTTGAGCGGGATGCCGATCCCCAACTGCACAAGGACTCGCTGACGGCCGTGACCATGATTGCGGGTCGGGCCTATGAACGGCAGGCTCCGCTCGAGGATCCGGCGCTGGTGCAGCGGCTGATTGCCGTGTCGGAAAGCGCGGACGTGCTGTCGCGCCACCAGGCGGCATTCACGCTGGGTTTGACGCCGACACCGGAGGCGCGGGCCCGGCTGCAGGTGCTGTTGCAGGACGGCGACCTCATGACACGCGCCAATGCGGCCATCGGACTTGCCCGGCAGGATTCCGCGGAGGGTTTGCCCGTCTTCGAGGAAGTGTTCGCCGATCTCGCCGCGCGACCGCTGAATCCTGCAGCCGCGACGAACGATCTCGACGCGCAGCACTACTTCGAGCGGTACGTGTTGTACTCGAACTGCCTCAAGGCCGTTGATTTGCTCCAGTCCAGGCTGGCACCCGAGGTCCGCCGCCGGCTCGCGTCGGTGCTGGAAACCGTGGCCGACACGACGGGCGACGCACGGATCAAGGTCGAAACACGACAGACGCTGTACAAGCTCTCCGGTCGTTGATGCGGCACAAACACGGCACTGCCGGCGCTATTCCGACCGTCCCACCCGGGTCTCCGCTGATCGGACTGACGGGCCTCGCTGAGGGCTCTAATTCCTAATCCGCAGGTCGTGTGGAACTGGCTTGAAT
>CAZWGW010000202.1:5881-9930 GCA_964633565.1 uncultured Planctomycetaceae bacterium | reverse complement strand
GAATGCCGCGCGGAGGACGCCGAACTGATCGAATTGCTTGAGCGCATCACGCATCACATCACCCGTGCCGAGACCGACGCTGAACGCGCCTGCCTCGCCGAGCTGCGGGCCGGCTGTCACACACCGGTCGGAGTATGGGCCACGATCAGTGGTGCGACGCTGCGAATGGAAGCCGTCGTTCTGTCCCCCGACGGCCGCCGGCGACTGACCAGCGCCGTCAGCGGTGAAGTCTCCGATCCCCGATCCGTCGGCCGCGACATTGCCCGGGACCTGTTCCGACAAGGGGCCGAATCGCTGCTTCGAACGGCGGGTTGAGCAACTGCAGGAGCAGGCCGATGAACGTACTGGACCGGTTTCGTCTCGATGGCAAGCGTGCCTTCATCACCGGCGGCAGCCGCGGCCTGGGGCGTGAAATGGCGCTGGGGCTGGCGGAAGCCGGCGCCGACCTCGTCCTTGCGGGACGCGACGAACCGAGCCTCAACCGCACGGCCGACGACATCCGCACTCGCGGCCGCGCGGCAGTGACGATTGTCGGCGACGTCGGACAGCCCGTGGACTGCGAGCGCGTCTGCCGGCTGGCTCTGGAACAGCATGGGCCGATTGACATCCTGATCAACAACGTCGGCGGCCGCCGTGTGAACATCCCTACTGAAGACCTGCCCCTCGAGACCTGGCGCGAGTTGCTCGACCTGAACCTGACCAGCACCTTCCTGTGCACGAAGCTGATCGGCGGCGCGATGGTGGCCCGCGGCCAGGGGGGCCGCGTGATCAACATCGCCTCAATTTCCGGGATGGTCGCCAATCGCGGCATCGGCGGTCGCAGCTACGAAACCTCAAAAGGGGCCGTCATCCAGTTCACGCGGGCCGTCGCGACCGATTGGGCGCGGCACGGAATCACGGTCAACGCCGTCTGTCCGGGCGGCTTCATGACCGAACCGAACGTTCGCTGGTCGCGGGAGCACCCGGATGTGATTGAGACATTCAAGTCGCAGATCCCGATGGGGGACTTCGGCCGGCCCGAGGATCTGGCTCCGCTGGCGGTGTACCTCGCCAGTGACGCCTCCCGCTACATGACGGGGGCGACATTGGTGATTGACGGCGGATATACTCTATGGTGAGAGGTGTTCGGTACGTGGTATCTCGTGGCCCGAAGAAGGATGTTGTGATGCAAACTCGACTGTCAGCCACGGTCTGCGCGGGTCTCGCCATTGCCGCCCAATCCGTCTTCGCCGAACAGAGTTCAAAGCGCCTCCCCGCGCCCGCGGCGCAGGAATCGGTTGCGCCGGCCGAGGACCGGCCGGCGGAACAGCCGTCAAAGCTGGATCTCGCCGGCCGCTGGCTGCTGACACTGCCGGCGGGCTATCAGTACCGTATCACCCTCGAGGCGGTCGGTGAGAACCGATATCGATTTCCCTCGCTGGCGTTTGCCGGCGTGTACGAACTCAAGGGTCAGAAACTCGTCATGCTGGAGCCGGTCGACAAACGGATGACCGTGTTCGACTGGACGATCAATAACGTGAACAACCTGACGCTGACCGACGAAACCGGCGCCAGCGGGGCGCGCTATGCCGGCGCGACTCTGGGGCGGCAGATCGACTGGGAGGCGGAGGACCTGCCCCGCCGAGTCGCAACCCCCGCTCGTCCGATCATCCGGCTGGCCCGCCCGCTGCTGCGAATCCCCCTCACCCCTGCCGTTCAAAAAGACGCCGAAGTTCGCGGCAAGGCGTTCAACGACGCCGAACGCGGCCCGTACATTGAAACCGAGGACACGATCGTCTTCGTGAAGGGGATCGACGCCTGGCCGGAGGACGTGCTGCAGCAGGTCGTGATGGCGCGGGGTGCTCTGCGACGCGAACGAATCACCGATGCCGGAGAAGCCCTGGTCATCCAGGTGCTGGACATGGAGAATTGGGACCGCGCGGAAGGACGTCCCGACACGTCGCAGAACTGAATTCTGGAAATCTGCAAGGGCTGGCAGTCCGTGGCAACTGAAGTCGCCTGGACTTCGGCGGTTGCAGGACGGACGCCCGCAGTCTTGGCGACTTCGGCGACCGCTGTCTACAATCACAAACTGTTGAACTGCGGCCTCCGCGTTCATCTCCCACGTGGGTCGTCTGAGTTGTCGTCGTCCCCCCTTTGACATCCGTCCCTGCAGCATCGTTTGTCGAGGTCCTCTCCGGTTTGCGCGACCGGGTGGAGGCGCGGCTCGATGCCTGCCTGCAATTGCCTCCCGACTGTCCCGACCGGCTCCGGCAGGCGATGTCGTACAGTCTGCTCGGCGGAGGCAAGCGGCTCCGTCCAATTCTGGTCCTGCTCTCCTGCGAGGCCTGTGGAGGCGATCCGGACGCGGCGCTCCCGGCCGCCTGTGCGATCGAGATGATCCACACCTACTCGCTGATTCACGACGACCTTCCGGCGATGGATGACGACGACCTGAGACGCGGAAGGCCGACCTGCCACAAACAGTTCGACGAGGCCACGGCGATTCTCGCCGGCGACGGGCTGCTGACGCTCGCCTTTGAAATCGTCGCTCGCGACGTCCATCCCCCGGATCTTGCCGCCGCATGCTGCGTCGACCTGGCAAACGCAGCCGGAGTCGTCGGGATGGTGGGCGGCCAGGTGGCGGACCTGGAAGCGGAGCGCCGGGAATCAGAGGTTGGAGGCGTTGCACCCGCCCACGATCGCTCATCCCTCATCTTTCATCCCTTATCACTCCTTGAGTCCGTCCACCGCCGGAAAACCGGTCGTTTGTTGTGTTCTGCGTTGACCATAGGGGGACGGATTGCCGGGGCTGACCCGCAAACTCTGCATCGTCTGCAGAATTACGGGATTGCCGTTGGTCTGGCCTTCCAAATTGCGGATGATCTCTTGGATGTCGTCGGCGATGCTGGCAAAATGGGTAAAAGCGTGAGGAAGGATGCCGGCCAGGGTAAGTTGACCTATCCTGCCTTGCTGGGAGAGGTGGAGAGCCGCCGTCGTGCCCAGGTGCTGATCGACCAGGCGTGCGAGGAATTAGCGGCATTTGGCGAACGTGGAGAAAGGCTTCAATCGCTCGCCCGGTTCGTGATTGAACGAGACCGGTGATCCTGTTCCTTTGAAATTCGTCATTCGACATTCCTTCAACACTCGGATTTCGACATTCGTCATTCAGGAACCCGTGATGGACTACAAGCTGCTCCCCATGATCGCGTCCCCGCAGGAATTGAAGTCGCTGCGCGACGATCAGCTCCTGCAGTTGGCGGACGAGATCCGTGAGGCGCTCTGCTCAGTCGTGGCCGACCGGCCGGCCCATTTCGCGAGCAATCTGGGGGTCGTGGAATTGTGCCTGGCGTTGCACCTCGTCTTCGATTTCTCGGAGGACCGACTGATCTGGGACACCGGGCACCAGATCTATCCGCACAAGCTGGTCACCGGGCGGTTCCCGCAATTCCAGTCGATCCGGCGCAAGGGGGGGCTCATGGGCTACCCCAACCCGGAGGAGAGCGACTACGACCTGTTCATGACGGGCCATGCGGGGTCAAGCGTTTCGACCGCTCTCGGCCTGCGAACGGGCGACAAACTCAACGGCCAGCCGCGCCGCCGGTCGGTGGCCGTTCTCGGGGACGGTGGACTCCCCTCCGGGATCGTCTTCGAGGCGTTCAACAACGCCGCGGGCCAGAAGGAAGACCTGCTGGTCATCCTCAACGACAACAAAATGGGGATCTGCCCGCGCGTCGGCGGACTGGCGCAGTACCTCGACAAAGCCCGTGTCGCCCCGTTTTACGACGGCCTGAAGAAGGACATCGCCTGGCTGCTCAACAAGGTGCCGCTGGTGGGCGAACCGGCGGAAAAAGTCCTGGGGACCTTCAAAGACGCCCTCAAGATGTTCTTCCACGGCGGCATGCTGTTTGAGGAACTGGGGTTCCGCTACATCGGCCCGGTCGACGGTCACGACCTGTTCGCGCTCCGCGCCTACCTGGAACTGGTGAAAGACGTCAAGGGCCCCGTCCTGATGCACGTCTTCACGGAGAAGGGACACGGCTTCAAGCCGGCCTGCGAGGATCCGGTCC
>CAZWGW010000202.1:3120-5871 GCA_964633565.1 uncultured Planctomycetaceae bacterium | reverse complement strand
AACGGCGATAGCGTCGAATACATGAAGAAAGGTTCGTCGCCGGCCTACACCGATCTGGTCAGCGGCGCGATCTACGACGCCATGCAGCGCGACGCTCGCGTCTGCGTGATCACTGCCGCGATGTGCGAAGGGAACAAGCTGCAGCGCGTGCGGGACGAACTTCCGGAGCGGTTCTTCGATACGGGCATCTGCGAAGGGCACGCCGTGGCGTTCGCGGCCGGCATGGCCAAGGCGGGAACGCGTCCGATCGTTGACATCTACAGCACGTTCCTGCAGCGAAGCTACGACCAGATCTTTCAGGAAGTGGCACTTCAGAACCTGCCGGTCACGTTCTGCCTCGACCGCGCCGGACTCACCGGACCCGACGGACCGACGCATCACGGGGCGTTCGACAATACTTACCTCCGGGCATTCCCCAACATCGTCGTGATGGCCCCCGGCGACGAACGGGACGTCCGGCCGATGCTCAATTTCGCGCTCACTCTCGACGGGCCGGCGTCGCTGCGCTATCCCAAGGCCAACGCCGAGTCAATCGATCGTCCGGAAGCTCCGGTCGAACTGGGCCGGGCCGACGTCTACCGCTGGGGTGCGGACGGCATGTTTGTCGCCTTCGGGACCCTGTTCTCCAACTGTGTCCGTGCGGCCGACCGGCTGCAGGCACTGGGGCTGGACGTGGGCGTAATCAATGCCCGCTTCCTGCGGCCCCTCGATACCGACACGATCCTGAAGGCGGTGGGAGAATCGGGGTTTGTGATTTCGGTCGAAGAAAGTACCCTGTGCGGCGGATTCGGCTCGGCCCTCTTGGAAGCCGCGAACGACGCGGGACTCCCGACCGGGCATATCCGTCGGCTGGGGCTGCCCGATCGCTTCATCGAACATGGAGAGCGAGGCGAACTGCTGGCCGACTTGGGACTGGACGTCGACGGGCTGGTCGCCGCGGCCTATGCCATGGCCGAACGGCACGAAACGGTTGTGTAGTTGTCCTCTACGAACATAGCCGCGGATGCAGAATCGCGCGCATCGCGATAGCGCGATGAACAGCCGCGGACGAGCGTTGCTGACGCGACAACTTGCCCAGTCCGCGGAAGTGCATACCGGGCTGGGGAGCTTGATTCGATGGAACGTATTGCCTGATGCCAGGGAAGGTCGGCCAATGTCATTCACAGCAATCCGGCGCGCGCTGTATGTCGTCCCGTTCGCCGTGAGTTTGAGGTGTCCCGCCGGAGAACCGGTCTCGCTCGAGGAACCGCCGACCGACGCGCGCGTCAAACTCGTCTCGACGGAAGTCCACACCGGCGGCAAGGTCTATACGGCAATCGGCGGCGGCAAGACGGCCGAACACGGCCTCGATGCCGTGGCCGCGTTCCGGTATCGCGAGCGGCGGCTCCCTCCGGGCGGGCGCGACGCCCGCGCGCTCAGGGCCCTGCGCGAAATTGAACTTGCCACACTCGTAACACGCGTCGCGGGGCACGAGACTCGGGTCGAACTCCCCGCGCACCTCCGGCTGCTCGTCGTTCGGGGGGAGCGCGAGGGCTGTCAGACGTTCTGCCCCGAATCACCGATGACCCGCGAATCAATTGACTTGCTGGAACTCCCGGGCGACCCCCTCGCACTTGCCGCGCTTCTGCCCCGAAACCCGGTCGAACCGGGCGGCGAATGGAAACCGGCCGAATGGGCGCCCCAGATGCTGGCCACGATTGAGGCCGTGGACCAGCTCGACATGACCTGTCGGCTGGCGTCGGCCGAGGCGGTGTCGGCCCGCGTGGAGTTCACAGGTCGCGTCACCGGCCAGCGACAGGGCGCTAACACGGAAGTCGACATCACCGGGCATCTCATCTTCGACCGGTTGCAGAAGCTGATCGTCTCCGCGGCGGCAAAATACACCATCAAGACGTCGATCGGCGCGACGACCCCCGGTATCGATGCCACGGTGGACGTAACGGTCGACCGCTCATTGTCCCCCGGTCCGGGCCGCCTTACGGACAGGCTGGCAGAGTTGGTCCCGCTCGAGCCGCCTCCGCCGATGCAGGACCTGGTGTTTGAGGCGGCGCCCTGGGGCGTGCAGCTCACGCACGACCGAAACTGGCACGTGTTTCAGTCGCTCCTGGAAGGGTCTTTGCGGGTCGTAATCCTGCGGTTGATGGACAGGGGCAACCTGATCTGCCAGTGCAATATCTCGCCGGTCGCTGCGGTCTCCCCGGGGCAGGCGACGCCTCCGGAACAGTTTGAGGCCGACGTGCGGCAGGCGCTCGGCAAACGCCTCAGGCAGGTCGAATCGCGCGAGCAGATCCCGGCCGACGGCGCCACGATCGTCCGCGTGGTCACGAGCGGCGAGATCGAACTGTCCGGCGACAACGGATCGGTCAAATTGCCGATGAACTGGATTTACTATCTCTGCACCGACGCAACCGGCAATCAGGTCTCGTTCGTCTTCTCGATCGAGCCGGCGTATCTCGAGGCGCTGGCGGGCCGCGACCTGGCGATGGTCAAGAGCCTCCGCTTCGTGAAGCGTTAAGGTCTCTGAATCCGCGACCCCGGGCGATCACCGGCGCGTCCCGTTGCTTGTCCGCGCGGCGGGCGTTCACTATGGTTTACGGCGGTCGCGATTGCGGCTGACCCACCCTGATTTGCCCACCCGCTGCGGGAAGGACGGAGCGTCCCGCCTCGCAACAGCCCCTGTTCTGGAAGGTGTGTCCATGAAGCGGACCTGTTTCGCAAACCGGCTTTTCCTCGTTTTGGCGATTCCGTTTC
>CAZWGW010000202.1:0-3110 GCA_964633565.1 uncultured Planctomycetaceae bacterium | reverse complement strand
GGCGCGGACTGGACCTACTGGCGCGGCCCGCAGATGAACGGCGTTTCGACCGAAACGAACCTCCCCGAGACGTGGGACCCGGCGGGAGGCGATGGGAGCAACGTCCTCTGGAAGCGGGATGACCTGGGGAGCCGTTCCACGCCGATTGTGATGCGCGACAAGCTGTTCCTGATCTGCAACTCAAATCGTGAGTCCCCCGAACAGGAAGGGGAAAAGGTCGTTTGTCTGAACGCGTCCACCGGCGAGACAATCTGGGAGTACGCGTTCAACGTCTATCTGACCGACGTGCCGCGCGAGCGCGTCGGGTGGTCGAGTGTTGTGGGGTATCGACATGCGACGGACCCGGCCCGCGACCTCGTCCTTGCGCAGGGCGTCTGCGGCTACTTCTGCTGTCTCAATGCCGCCACCGGCAAGCTCCTGTGGGACAAGTCGCTTTCCGAGGAATACGGTTTCCTGAGCACGTACGGCGGCCGGACGAACTTTCCGATCGTCCACGAAAACAACGTCATCATCAGCGCCGTCTGCATCGGCTGGGGCGACATGGCCAAGCCGACGCACCGCTTTATCGCGTTCGACATCCGCAACGGCGAACCGGTCTGGTTCAGCGGGACGCGCACCTTTCCTGAAGACACGACGTACAGCGCCCCCGTGCTGGGGTCGTTCGGCGGCAGACTGGCGATGGTGTTCGGCTCCGGCGACGGAGGCGTGCATGCCTTTGAACCGCGCACGGGCCGGAACATCTGGAGTTATTACGTCTCCAAGCACGGTCTGAACTGCACCCCGCTCGTCGTGGGGGACCGCGTGTTCTGCGGCCACAGCGAGGAGAACCTCGATTCGACCGCGATGGGAGCCATGTTCTGCCTCGACGGCACCAAGGCAGGCGACATCACCAAATCGGGCGAAGTGTGGCGCGTGAACGAACTCGGCGTCGGTCGTTCCACCCCCTTGTATGTGGACGGGCGCCTGTACGTCGTCGACGACCAGGGAAAGATGTTCGTCCTCAATCCCGAGACCGGCGAGCAGATTGCCCGCCAGCCACTGGGAACCATGATGCGCAGCAGCCTGCTGTACGCCGACGGCAAAATCTACGCCTGCACCGCCGACGGACGCTGGTACATCATGAAACCGTCGGAAACGGGAGTGGAGGTCATCAGCAAGGGTCGTCTTGCCGGCGGCGAGGAATGCCACGGATCGCCGATTGCCGCCGCAGGACGGATTTACTTCCCCTCGACGGACGCGATGTACTGTCTGGCCAAACCCGACGCCCAGGCATCGCCGGAGCCGCCCGCCGGGATTGCGGAGGCCCCTTTGAAGGACGACGAAACTCCGGCATGGGTACAGGTCGCTCCTGTCGAAGCGCTCATGTCTCCGGGATACGACCAGCCGTTTGACGTGCGGCTGTTTAACGCCAAAGGCCGCTGGATCCGCAATGCCGCTCCCGACGAAGTCGAGTTGACGATCGCCGGTCCGGGTGAGATTGCGCGGAAAAAGAAGGACAGGAAGGACGCGGCAGGAAAGGTGGTCGGCCAGGGAGAGGAGCGCTGGATCTATTCCGTGAAGGAGGACCACCGTCAGCACTCGGCCGTGATCGTGATGGCCAGATTCGGCGAGTTGACCGGGTCGGCGCGGCTGCGGGTTGTCCCCGGCCTGGACTGGTCGTTCAATTTCGACGACGGCCAGGTGCCGATGACCTGGGTCGGCTGCGCCTATCGCCACATCGTGATCGACTACGATCTGTACGCCAGGCTCACCCAGCAGGACCCGAAGTCGGCCCAGTTGTACATCTACCTGATGACCAGTTTCATCAACACGGGCGCGCCGCAGCAGGTCTTCGACAACTCGACTCCCGCCCAGAGATGGACCGATCTCCTGCGGTTCGTGCAGCTTGACCAGGGAGATGCCAAGCCGAAGAATCTGGATGAAGCGCAGGCCAGGCTCGACGGCTCACTCAAGCTGCTGCAGGATGAGCAGGTCCTGGAATCCTACACCTGGAGCACCTGGGACCGACCGACCGAGGATCCGGCCGTGACCGATCCCGACGTCCGATTGACCGCCAAACGCGGCCCGCGGAAGATCGACGGCAACGGCGTGCTGTGCAAGATCACCACGATCCCCAAGGGGATGCGCAGCCAGGGCTGGATGGGCCACACGTCGCTCCACGACTACACCATCCAGGCCGACGTCATGGGCGCCCTCAAAAATGGCAAACTCCCCGACATTGGATTGACCGCCCAGCGCTACACGATGGACCTGATGGGGGCCAGCCAGCAGATCCAGCTCCGCACATGGATTACGCAGCTCGACCACTTCTCCGTCAATCTGCCGTTCACCTGGGACAAGGATACCTGGTACACGATGAAGTTTGAGACTTCGGTCGTGGACGGGAAGGCCCGGCTGCGCGGCAAGGTGTGGAAGAAGGGGGACGCGGAACCCGCGGAATGGATGATCGTCGGTGACCCCGTGACGGCCAACGTCAATGGCAGCCCCGGCCTGTTCGGCAATGCCAAGGATGCCGAAATGTTCTACGACAATCTGACCGTGACCGCCAATCCGGCGACCGACACGCCGGCGACCGCCGGCCAGACGCAGTAACACACGCACTCGCCGGTCGTTGCACCAATTCCCGAGAACTCATCCCGAATCGAAAGGGAACCCACGATGAAACGGAAGATCCTGGCGGTTGTCGCCATGATACTGGGCCTCAGCTGGCACCTCGCCGGAAATGGATCGCAGGCCCAGGACGGCAGCGCTCCGGCCGCCTACGATCCGACGGCGGCGGCCCTCGAAGAACTGAAAACCATTGAAGTCGGACCGCGCGACTGGCCCCAGTTTTTCGGCTGGTCGCACCGCAACAATACTCCCGACGCCCAGGGGCTCCCCGCGGAGTGGAAGGTCGGCAAGTACGACGAAGCCACCGGGAAAACCACCGGCAGCCAGAATATCCTCTGGGCCGCGCCGCTCGGCTCGCAGACCTACGGCAACGCCGTCGTTGCGAACGGCAAGGTCTTCGTCGGGACCAACAACTGGTACGGCTATGTCGCGCGGTTTCCCAAGAACGTGGACCTGGGCTGCATGGTGGCCTTCGATGAGAAGGGCGGGATCGGCAAGGT
>CAZWGW010000201.1:0-9951 GCA_964633565.1 uncultured Planctomycetaceae bacterium | reverse complement strand
GGACCGGTCAGGTTCTCGCCGATCTTCTCGGCGCAGCGGTGCAGGTAACCGATGTGCGGCGTGCACTCGTGGACGACTTCGCCATCGGTCCGCAGCAGGAGCCTCAACACGCCGTGCGTGCTGGGGTGCTGCGGTCCCATGTTGACGAGCATTTCGTCGGTGCGGACGTCGAATTCGACGACGCGCTGGTCTTCGAGAAGTGTGGCCATGCTTTGATCTGGTCTTCGAATCGCGTCGTTTGATCTTCGCAACGCCGGTTGACCGTTACCGACAGCCGCGAACCAGGCTTACTTTCCGCGAATTCCGTGGTATTCCAGCGGAAATTCGTAGTCCTTCCGCAGCGGATGCCCCACCCAGTCGTCGGGACACAGGATCCGCACCAGGTTCGGGTGCCCGAAGAAGTTGATCCCCACCAGGTCGTAGGTCTCGCGCTCGTGCCAGTCGGCGATCGCCCACACCTGTGCGACGGACGGCACTTCGGGCAACTCCCCTGCCCTGTCGTCCTGCCAGCGCGGCAACTTGGCCTTCACGACGAGCCAGTGCTTCTGTGAAAAGCTGTACAGGTGATACACGACTTCGATGTGCGGCTCGTGGCCGAACTTCGCCTGCTGCTTCGGGTCCGGCTCGAAGTAATCGACCCCGCTCAGGTTGCAGAGTTGGTCGAACTGCAATGCCGGGTCGTGCTTGAGGTACTCCGCAACGTCCGCGATGGCGTCTGCCCGGACCTCGATCCACGGGTCCCCCGCGCCGGTCTCCAGCGCCACAATCGTCTCGCTGCCGAAGCGGTCAACGAGCCGCTGATGAATGTCCTGAATTATCATGTTCCAATTCAATCATGCCACTTGAACCGAAGGCAGCGAAGAGAGCGAAGCACCAGTTCCTTCGCTGCCTCTGCTGCCTTTTGTTGAGTACGGAATCAGCCGACGGGCTGCGCCTCACGCACCTGTTCCACCACCGGACGCCGCCTGGGCCGCGGCGCGGCCTGTTTCGCCTGCACCACCATCGCCCGCACCCAGTCGAGGTCCCCCCGCTTCCACACGTAGGCAAACCCGACCAGCAGCACGCCGAAGAACACCAGGATGTCCGCGAGGCCCATCAACGCCAGGCGGTGCGCATCAGCCGCGGACATCATCGTTTCCACCTTGGTCGTCCCGGCCGGCAGGCTCAGCAGCTTGTCGGTCAGTGCGATCCGCGTCGAGTTCGCCAGCGTCGGATCGGACAACTGTGTCGCCCCGCCGAAGACCGTCCCCCAGGGGAAAAAGAACACGACCTCCACGTCGAACACGATAAACAGGAGCGCCACGACGTAGAAGCGGAGGTCGAACTGGATGTAGCTGGATCCGATCGTCGGTTCACCGCATTCGTAGACGGCGTCCTTCTCGGGCGTGGGGAGCCGCGGGCGGACGAACAGGCCGATGCCGAGCGGCAGGAGCAGGAGCGTCGCGCCGACGATCACGGCCAGCAGCAGGTGCAGGTTCAGGTCGGTCATCAGTTGCTGTCCGTCGCGAATGTCGCGTCGATGGTCTGCCGGCCGGCGAAGCCCGCGTCCGTCTCGTGCCAGAAGCCGATGTTCTCCTCACCGAGCTTCCAGCACAGGCAGACCTCGCGACCGTCGACGAGGGCCGGGAAATCGATCAGGCCCTGCACCGGGTCCTTCAGATCGGCGCCGATATTCGACAATTCTTCCAGGTAACCCCGCAGCCGGTCCTCGTCGGCCTCCAGTTCCGACTCCATCTGGCGGACTTCGTCGGTGTACGGGTCGTTCTCCCGTTTGGCGGCCTTGCGCGAGCGGGAGAGCAGCGATTCCAGGCGTTCACGCCGCCGCTGCACGTCGGGAAACAACTCCGCGATGTCCCGAACGATCATCCGCACGAGCGGCAGCGTGCGGTTCGCCTCATCAACCGTGAAGTACTTCGTGGCTGGAGCAGCGGTCATGGCGTGTCGTTTCTCCGGAGACTGGACCGTCCCGAAGCGCTCGGGACAGGCCCATTTCACTCGTGTTCCTCACCGACAAACTCGAACGGGCTGGGCTCTCCCTTGATCCAGACCGGCTGATACAGCACCTTCGACTCTGCCACCGCCGTCGGATTCAGCGTCGCCTGGCCCCACGCCACTTCCAGCGGCAGCTTGGCGTAATCGACAATGCAACCGTCCCGGCTGTAGCAACTCAGGTCGTGATTGGAGCCCATGAAGATGCAGTCCACCGGGCACGGCTCCACGCACAGGGCACAGAACATGCACTTGGTGTAGTCGATCGTGAATCCATCGATCCGAAAACCCTTCCCGACGGGGCTCTTTTCCTTCTCGATGTAGATGCAGTCGACCGGACAGGCCACAGCACACTTCTCGCAGCCGATGCAGGTCGTCAGGTCGAAGCGATGGAACCCGCGGTAGCGTGCCTTCACGGGGACGGGGACTTCCGGGTATTCGTAGATTTCCGTAAACGCCTTGCGCTGGTACGTGTTACGCATCACGCGCAGGGTTACCCACAGACCTTTCAGGACGGTCGAAACGGCGACCCAGACGTTGCGAAACCACTCGCGCATGCCGGCATCCTGGTCTGCGGTTGCGCCCCTCCGCCGTGGAGAGGTGCGTGTCGGAAGTCGTGACAATCCACCGAATTATAAGCGTGGCCTGCGGTGCCGCAAGCGACCGGAATCGCGCTCCCGGAAACGGGAATGGGGAGCGGAGGGTTGAGAGCGGAAAGTGGAGCGTGGAGAGTGGGAGCGCCCGGGAATGGGTGCGCGGGAGGGCCAAGATCGTTGCGTCACTCCGTCGAAATCCACATTGTTTTCCGCCAGATCGGAGCGCCAGCCATGCGTACGTTATTGACCCTCGTCAATTTCACCGCGTTGTTTGCCACGCCGGCGCCACACGCCGTCGCGGCCGACCTGACCGATGACGAACAGCGCGAGGGCTTCGTCAGCCTGTGCGACGGCTCGACCCTCGCGGGCTGGACCGGCGCCGTTGACGGCTACACGGTCGAGGACGGCATCATCGCCTGCAATCCGAGCAGCGGCGGCAATCTGTTCACCGACCGGGAATACTCCGATTTTGTTCTGCGGTTCGAGTTCCAACTGACGCCCGGCTCGAACAACGGCATCGGCCTGCGCGTCCCCGCCGGCGGGCATGCGTCGTACGACGGCATGGAGATCCAGGTCCTCGACAACACGGCCGGGCGATACGCAAAACTGCAGCCGTACCAGTACCACGGTTCGGTGTACGGCATCATTCCAGCCAAGCGCGGCTACCTGAAGCCGGTCGGCGCGTGGAACACCCAGGAAATACGCTGCGTCGGCCGCCGCGTGACGGTGATCCTCAACGGCGAGACGATTGTCGACGGCGACCTCGACGAAGCCTCGGCCGGCGGCACGCTGGACCACAAGGAGCACCCCGGCCTGTCGCGCACCACGGGGCACATCGTGCTGTGCGGCCACGGGTCGGACGTGAAGTTCCGGCGGCTGCGCGTGAGGCGAGTGGAGAGCGGAGAGTGAGGGGTTGAGAGTTGAGAGGTTGACAGTGGTGTGCGGGCGCGGGGGAATGGGAACGCGGAGGAATCTCGTCGCGGCACTCCGTACGCGTACCCGCACCCGATGCAGCCGCGGATGCCGTATCGCGCCCATCGCGATGGCGCGATGAATCTCCGCGGACCAGACGACGCAACGAACTCAATTCACTCGTCTTCACACGTCACACACCTGCACCGCCTGCCGCAGGCCGGCGAGGGGATCGCGGGTCGGAATGAATTCGTGCCCCACATAGCCCGTGTAGCCGATCTCCAGCAGCTTCCGCATGATCGGCGGATAGTGGATCTCCTGGTTGTCGTCGAGCTCGCCGCGCCCGGGGTTCCCCGCGGTATGGACGTGGCCAATCACGTCCTGGCACTCCTCGATCCGGCGGATCACGTCGCCGTGCATGATCTGCACGTGATAGATGTCGAACAGCAGCTTCACGCGCGGGGAGCCGACGCGGCGGACGATATCGGCCACATAGTCGATGTCGTCTCCCTGGTAGCCGGGGTGACCCTTCATGGGGTGCGAGCCGTCGCGCGTGTTGAGGTGCTCCAGGCACACGGTGACCCCCATTTTCTCCGCATGGACGGCCAGTTTCTTCAGACCCACGATGCAGTTGTCGGCCCCTTCCTCCAATGAAAGCGCGCCGCTGGCGGGGTCCTCGGCGTTCCGCCACTTGTAGCCGGTGAAGGCGATCACGCTGGGGACGTTCGCAGCCGCGCAATCGTCGATCATCCGGGACATGACGGAGATGACTTCATCGTGGTACGTGGTGTTATTGAGCCCTTTCACGAACGGAGCGCCAGGCATGCCGTTGGGTGCGAGGGCGCATGTCAGGCCGTACTGCTTGAGCGTGTCCCAGGTCTCGGGGCCGCAAACCTCCACCGACTTGCAGCCGAGCGATCGGGCGTGCGCGCAGGTCTGCTCGATCATCCATTGTTCGCCGCCGGCGTTGAAACACCAGAAGACGACCGAATGCTGAATGCGGCCTTTGAGCGTCACGTCTCGTGTCCCATGCATCGCGTTACGGATTTCTCGCCACCCGCAAGCCGGTCTCGCCGCTCGGGATCCTGGGCAGGACCCTGCTGCGGGCCGCCGAGCGGCAGAAATCGCCATCGAAAGGCCAGGAACCGCCCCGCATGACACGTTCGTCACCCGTGTCCACAACAGGATCGCTGGTGATGGTGCCGCGCCGGCCCACGTACGCATCCTGCGCCCACCCGTCATAGCACCACTCCCGGACGTTGCCATGCATGTCGTGCAGGCCGAAGGCGTTCGCCTTGTACTTCCCGACCGTCGTCGGGCGCTGCAGGGGCTCGCCCTTCCTCTTTGTGACGTAGGGCGGATAGGCGCCGTCGATATTCTCCTCGCTGCCATTGGCCACCGACCCGAAATGGAACGGCGTCGTCGTCCCCGCGCGGCACGCGTACTCCCACTCGGCCTCCGTCGGCAGACGGTAACCGCGGCCGCTTGCGCTCGGGATGGACACGTCCGCGCTCCTGATCGAGCCCTCTTCGCGCCGCACGTTTTCGATCGCGTAGTACGGCGGGAGTTCTTCACGCTCCGACAGCGAGTTGCAGTACTGCACGGCGTCGAACCAGGTCACCATCTCGACCGGAAAGCGGCGTGTGTCCAGTCCCTTAACTTTATCCGCGCCGTCGCCGCCGGGCATGAACCAACTGGGGTTGCGGCGCATGACCGCGGTCCATTCCGCCTGGGTCACTTCGTGCGTCCCGAGGTAGAACGGCTTCGTGATCCGCACACGGTGCTGGGGTTGTTCGTTATAAGTCATCCCTTTCTCGGAGTCTGCAGCGCCCATCACGAATTCGCCAGCGGGGACCCGGACCAGCGTCATGCCGACCGAGTTCTTGATCGACTTGCCCTTCGTCTGGGCGTCGCCCGGAGCGGCCTCCTGCGAGACGTCGCTGATCAGCACCTGCGCGGCCGGCTTCAGATGGGCTTCGTCCAGCTTGTCGACTGACCACAGCAGGCCGCGCGTGACCAGATCGAGATAACGCGGGTCGCCGACCGTCACGTTGTTATGCCCGAGCGTCGTGGCAAAGACCCGCGTCTTGCCGTTGTATCGGTTCGTCCACACGCAAATCCCTTCGGCCATGCCCGGGCTGCCGTCCCGGTTCGTCCACACCTGTTGGCCGCGCGCCAGGGGCGAGGCCGTCTCGTGCAGCTTGCCGGCAAAGTTGTTGTACAATTCTTCGTTCGCCGTCTTCCAGTTCGTCAGTCCCTGCGTGATCGGGTGATCGTCCTCGACAAACGCGATCTCGATCGGCGCCTGCGGCCCGTGCCCGGTGCTGGCCAGTCCCGTGAACTCAAACCACGGGGTATTCTTCGGATAGCCCTCTGTCCGGTAACTGTGAATGCCGCAGTGGAGGACCACGGCCGGCAGGCCGTCCCGGTGCGGCTTGAGGATCCGCTGCACGGCCTTGATGTCCTTGACGTCGGACGTGCATTCATCGTGCACCACGACGTCGAACCCACTGGCCCAGTCCTCTTTCTCGTAGCGCGGGTTCAGGTGCTTCGTGCCGGTGTCGGGGTCGTAGCTGATCTCCCACTGCACGTTGGCGCGAGCGGAGATCCCCTCCGTGAGCAGCTTCTGCTGCTCCTTGTAATCGTGGCAGCATCCGCCCAGGACCAGCAGGGCGCGAATCGGCTTCTCGTCCTCGGCGGCAGCACGCGACGCAACGCACATCGCCAGGCACAGAACGGCAGAGCAGGGGCGCACAACACGGCAAGCGGATCGGTGGGACACAGGAACTCCTCGAAGAGCACAGTCAGGCGGGTTGGATTGTGCGGGATTGCGCAAGTGTCTGCAAGATTCCCCGTCGCCTTGTGTCATCCCTCCGCCGTCAACTCTCGCCCCCCCAAAGCCCGTCGATGGCATCGGTGGGTCCGGTGCGTTATCCCTCCACCCTCTGATTGACCCGGCGCCGCAACCCACGTAAGCTGTTCGGCAGCGTGTCGGGACGCTGCCGTGTCCGCGGAGAGGACTGAGTCCACCCGACTGCGATCGACGATCGATTTCTCTTCGGCTGACCTTCTTTCAGCCCGTGACGCGGACACCGGGTGCATTGAAAGGAGGTCGTAATGACCGATTCCCGTCTCTCGGCAGACCGCGAGTGGCCGCACTGGCCGAACTTCGACCAGTTCAAGCACCAGGCGAAAGACCTGCTCAAAGCCTACCGTGCCGGCGACGCCAATGCCGTCGCCGAAGTCAAACGGCACGAACGGGCCCCCGACCCGGCGGCGTTCGCGTTGCACGACGCGCAGCGCGTGCTCGCACGAAGCTACGGCTTCCCAAGCTGGCAGAAGCTGAAGAGCTATGTCCGGGAGATCCAGAGCTACCGCCAGCCGCTCGAACCAAAGTCCGATGACGATGCAAACGGGTTCCTGCGTCTGGCGTGCATCACTTATTTCGACGGCGACCATCCTTCGCGGCGCGAGCGGGCGCGGCAGCTTCTCGCCGGGAAGCCGCACCTCGCCCGGGCCAGCATCTACGCCGCAGCAGCAGTCGGCGACGTCGCGGCGGTTGCCGACTTTCTGGCGAAGCACGCCGACTTGCATGCGAAAGGGGGGCCGTTCGACTGGGAGCCGCTGCTGTACGCCGCATACTCACGACTCGACAGCGAAGCCGAAGGGCACTCAACATTGGAAGCAGCGCGGCTGCTGATCGAGCATGGGGCCGATCCGAACGCGGGCTTCCTGTGGGACTGGGGGGGACGGTATCCGTGTCTCCTGACCGCGCTGACGGGAGTGCTCGGCCTGGGCGAGGGCGACGTGGGTCGAGGCGAAGGGCCGCTGTGGCAGCCGCCGCATCGGGACTGGCACGAGTTTGCGCGGCTGCTGCTCGAAGCGGGCGCGGACCCCAACGACAACCAGGGACTCTACAACCGTATGCAGTATCCCGACGACGAGCACCTGAAGCTGCTCTTCGCATACGGCCTGGGCAAGGGTCAGGGGGGGCCATGGTTCCAGCGGTTCTTCCGGCACTGGCCGTGCGTCGATGAGCAAGCCGCCGCCGGCTATGTGCCGCGCAGCCCGTCGGCCATGCTCTCGTATCAGTTGCGCTGGGCGGTTGGGGCGGATGCGTTCGACCGCATCAAACTGCTCGTCGAGAACGGCGCCGACGTCAAAGGCATCAGCGTCCGGGAAGGTCAAGAGATGGCCGACTATCTTGTCGCCAGGGGAGCGACGCTGATCGCGCGCACTCGCAGCACGGCAGATGAATTTGCCGAGGCGTGCAACCGAGCCGACGCTGACCGCGCCCGTGAACTCCTGGCGAGCGATCCGTCGCTCCGGAACAACCTGGCAGACCTCCTCACCGGGACCGTCGGAGAAGGGAGTGTGGACAGCCTGCGGTTGCTGGTGGAGCTGGGTGCAGACGTCAACGGCAAGACGGGCTCGCCGCGACGCTGGCCACATGACACATCGCCGTTGTGGTGGGCCGCTCACGCCGGCCGACTGGACGCCGTCAAGTTGCTCGTTGAACTCGGCGCGGACGTGCACGCGCGCGACCCGAACTACAACGCCACGCCGCTGGCCTCGGCAAACTACAAGGGCCAGCGGAAAGTCGTGGAGTATCTGGTTCAGTTCGCTCCGATCTGCGAGGCCGTCAGGTTCGGCGGGCTCGACCGCGTGCGCACGTTGCTGCGAGAGAATCCCGAGTGCGTGAACGTTCGGGACGACGAAGGGCGCACTCCCCTGCACTACCCCGACTGGGACACGCGGCACGGCGCGGAGATCGTCGAACTTCTCATCGAACACGGCGCCGATGCCGGCGCCAGGGACAACGAGGGCCGCACTCCCGCCGATCAGATGCTGCGAAACACCCGCCAGGACCTGTCCGAAGTTCTGCGTCGGCACGGCGGCGACCCGGAATGAGCGGCGCAGCCTCCCCTGATCTCTCATCTCTCATCAGCACCGCGCGTCACATTCGCGGAGAAACTCCGCTGTAGCCAGCAGACGCGACCAGATGGTCGCCCTTCCGCACAACCGCACACCCTACAGGTGTCCCCATGAAAAAGCCCCTGCTGCTCACCGCGCTGGCCCTGGGCCTCGGCCTGTCGGGCGTCGCCCATTCGGCCGACAAGCTGTTTTCGGATATTCCGACGGATTCCGTCTTTGCTCCCCCCGGCAGTGCGGCCGCCGCGCCGCGCGCTCCGGCCCGGAGCGAGCCGTCGCCGCTGGAAGTGGCCGCCAACTCGCTCAGCGGCACGCTCCTGGCGGCCGGCTATGAGCCAAAATCCGGTCCAGACGGCAGCGTGACGGTCACGATCCGAAAGGACGACATGTCCCTCCCCGTGCGTGTCGTCCTGTCTGACGACGACGCCCAACTGCGGCTCGGCATGCAACTGATCCAATTGCCTGCCGGCCAGACCTTCGCAGCAGACAAGCTGCTGTCGCTCATGCAGTCAAACCTCGAGCACCGCCCCGCGGCGTTCGCGTTCGACAAAGAGAGTCGCCGGATGGAACTGCACCTGGCAGTCGCCAACAGGGGTCTCACGGCAAGCAGGCTGCGAGGCCATGTTGACGAACTCGCCCGAATTGCCGCAAAAACACGGACTTTGTGGGCCATCGACGGTGTTTCGATCAGTGTCTCCACAACGACTGACGCCACCACGGAATCGTCGAACGGGCTGGTTGGCAAGTGGGTCGCCTCCAGCAGCACCAACGGCGCCGTGGCGCTGCAGATCAACGCCGACGGCACCTTCCGCCTGGCGGTCGTCAACGGGACGCAGCAGACGCAGTCGAAAGGCAAGTTCACGCAGACCGGTGCAACATTGACGCTCTCCGGCGACGACGGGACGCGGCTGTCCGGGTCGGTCCAGAGCACGGCCGACGGCTTCCAGTTCCAGCCCGAGGGGTCGAAGTCGACCCTGACGTTCAAAAGGGCGACCTGAACGCGGGACCGACAATCGTAACCCGAAGCGTAAGCGAGGGGCTGAGTTACGTCGACGACCAATTCCCTCGTTCACGCTTAGGGTTACAAGCGAGCAGAGGGTCAGGGCTGCAGGAAGCCCGGTTTTCCCCCGGAAACCGGGCTTCCGTCGTTTCCGAGCGATTGCCCCGTAACGACTTGCCGCGGTTTCCGCTCAGGGGACTGGATAAACCCTCCTTCTGTCGGCGGCTTGATTCGCCGGCCCTTTCCGACAACCACGAATTACGGGAAATGGTGACTCAATGAACGCTTCCAACCGAATACGAACACTGATCGTCGCCGCAGTGACGGCCTGCACGGCGGCCGCAGCGTTGCCGCTCCAAACCGCCCGCGCCGACGTCGCCACCTACCGCGAGGCGCTCCGCTCCACCACCTGGGTGCTGGCCAAGAACTCGGACGGCACTTCCAGCGGCACCGGCGTACTGATCGACCAGGAAAAGAAGCTGGTCGTCACCAACTCCCACGTCGTGGGGGACGCCCGCAGCG
>CAZWGW010000200.1:0-9963 GCA_964633565.1 uncultured Planctomycetaceae bacterium | reverse complement strand
CGTCTGCCCGTTCGGCACCTGAAAGTTCTGGATGCCAATGCCCCCCACACCGCCGGGGAGCATCAACTGGAAGTTGACCTGCTGATCGAAGCCGTACAGCCGCGTGACCTTCACCGGGAGTTCGAGCATCGCACCCTGCTTGACGGTCGCCTGCTCCGGCGGGCCTTCAAGTGTGATCGGGAATTCGACAATCTTGATCGT
The DNA here is from genome assembly GCA_964633565.1 of uncultured Planctomycetaceae bacterium. GTDB lineage: Bacteria > Planctomycetota > Planctomycetia > Planctomycetales > Planctomycetaceae > CAZWGW01. The sequence continues at coordinate 9,762 of CAZWGW010000200.1, read as the reverse complement.
CACGGGAGTCGACGGCGCCCAGTAGTTGACGCCGCGCGGATTCGCCTCGTTCTGCTTCTGCTGCGCGAACTGATCGGCCTGCTGCTTCATCTGCTGCGCCTGCTGCGCGAGCGCCTGCGCCGCCTGCATCGCCATGTCGGCCTTCGTCTTCGCTTCCTCTGCTCTCTTCTGTTTGACCTGCGCCTCGTCGAGCGCCTTTTGTGCGGCAGCCTGTTCGTCCTGCGCAGTCTTCAGTTTCGCGGCCGCTTCGGCGGCTGACTTGTCCGCGTTCTCGGCCGCCGTTTTCAGGCTGGCGTCGTCCGGCTTCTCGGCAGAAGTTTTCTTCGCCTGTTCGGCGGCTACGGCCGCGGTCTTCGCCGCCGTGTCGGCATCCGCAACGGCCTTATCCGCCGCGGTCTTCTTGTCGGTCGCCGTCTTCAGTTCAGCGTTGGCCGTATCGAGCGCCTGTTTTGTCTTGGCGGCCTCCTCGTTGGCGACCTTCGACTTCTCCGCCGTCTCGGCCATGATCTTCTCGAACTTCGCCTTCCGCTCGGCCGCCGCCGCGGCGGCTTCGGGGTTGCGTTTGTACTGCAGCCCCTGGACGAAGCCTCCGACGTAGAACGTGTACGTCCCGGTAGGCGTATTGGACGTCAGATTGATCTGGAATTCACCCGATGTCGCGTTGCCGTCGATATTGAACTGCGGGGCGTTGATATTCGCCGGCAGGTCGGTCGGCATGCCGGTGATATTCCCCTTGAACTCGCCTCTGCGGACGAGCGTGTAGGGGACCTTGAGGATGCCGCCGCGCGACGTCTCCCACACCTGATCGGCGCCGGCCGAAAGCAGGACCGCGTCGGTCTCCAGCTCGGACACGCCGACCATGATGCTGCTTGTGAGCCGGGCCGGGACGCTGATCATCTGCTGCCCCGGCTGCATCAACTGCGACGGTACGAGCGCCGTGCCGCAACGGGCGACGCGCGTCACTTCCTGGTCGCCGATCATCGCCTTACCCGTAATCTGAACCTGGCCGACGCGCGGCGGGGCGTTCTCGACCGCGGTGAGGACGAGCGTCGCCGTATTGACCGTCGAGCCAATGAGGACTTCGTTGGAGGTAACCCCTTCCGGCAGGCCGCCGGCTGACACCCGGATGTCGCCCGCAAAGCCGTCCCGGCGGAAGGCGACGACGCGAATCGTGTCGCGCCCCCCTTTGCGCAGGAGCAGCGCGCCGGAGGCGTTGGAAGGAACAGCGGCCAGCCGGAAATCCGGCTGGTCGGGTCGCAGCACCAGCCGGTAAATCAGCCGCGGGTCCGAGTGCAGTGCGCTGAAACCCTCCTGCACGAGAATGCGATACGTCCCGTCGGCCGGCGCGGTGAAACGGTAAGCCGGATCGGTCGTGCGCGTATCGAACTCGTAACCGCCTGGCCGCTCCGTGATGTCGTCGACCCGCGCCAGCACGTTCATTTGTTCCTGGCCGGCGTCGCTTTTCGTGACCTGCTGAATCAGCAGCGCGGCGTCGGTCGGCGGACCAAGCCGCTGCGAGAACAGTTCGATATTGACGATCTCCCCCTGTTTGGCGTCAAACTGGAACCAGTCGCGGTCGCGCTGCGGAAAGAACTGGCCGGTCACTTCGCAGGGCAGCGTCAGTTTCTGCGCGGATTGAGGCGACTCATTGTCGGCCGACTCGATGACGACCGGGGCCAGCGCCGCGGCGACGTGCCGCCAGTTGGATGCGCCGCCCGGCGCGGTGAGGCGATAGGGTACGAAATCCAGTCCCGCCTGCTCGGAGTTGAGCCGGGCCGCGGGGACCGAAAACTCAGCGACGTTCCCGGGGATGCCGATCTGCACGTCGAACTTTTCCAGCGGACGTCCGTCGAGCGCGAGGCCCGCCGGCTGACCGCCGGGGAGGTTGCGGCCGAAAAGCGTGAACGCCCCGTTCGTCCCGGCGACCGCGGCGGGCGGGAAGACGTAGTCGATCCAGGGCAACGATCCGATCGTCAAACGGTACGCGTACTGCGGGCCGCCGCGAAAGACGGCATCCGTGATGCGCACCAGCCAGATGCCGTCCGCCGCTGCCGCAAGATCGACGACCGTTTCTCCGTCGTGCCCTTTCATCCCTTCGGCCAGCAGCCGGCCCGACTCGTCGGAAATCGTGATCACGGCGTCGAGCGGCGAATCGATCGTCCGGGCGGCACAGGATATCAGCAATCGCTGGCCGGATTTCACAGCCAGCCGGAAATGGTCGACGTCCGTGGCGCCGTTGATCTGCCCATTGACGACAACGGGCGCCGTCACCGCAGCGGCCTGCGACAGGGCGTTGTTCGGTTCGGTCTCGACGACCTCCGCCAGCGAGCCGACCTCGAACGTGCGCGGGTTCGTGATGCCGTACTTCCCCTGTGCCCGGACTTCGTACAATCCCACGGGCACGTCGCCGGCGACGGTGACGATGAACTGGTTGAGGACTGGTTGCGGTCCCTCGTCAAACGGCCCCGGCTCGGCCATCTTCCGCGCGGCCGTGATTCCCGGGTGCGAGAAGTGCAGTTTGTCGGCGTCGTCGAGGTCGTTGCCGGTGATCGTCAGATCGAACGTCGCGCCGGGCGTCGCGCCAGCGGGAAAGATGCCGTCCAGCCTCGCCGCAGGCAACTGCGCTGGCAGAACCCCGGGAAGCAGAATGAGGGCCAGAACAGACAGTGCCGCAACTCGCACGACCGTCATCAGAAGGCTCCCCGACAATCGATCATCATTCGGAGAAAGTGGAAATCTGATCGAGGCTGATCCAACTCATTCTCCTTTGGACTTCGCTTCCTTTGCTGCCTTCTGTTCAGTCCGTCGTCACCGCACGAACTGGAACTCCTTCGAGTTGAACATCGCCCACAGTACGTCCTCGTAGGCCTGCTGCTTGTTGTCGTACTTTGCGACCTGGGCCAGCACGAACTGCAATTCTTCCGGCCGCGGCGGCCGGGCGTACGCCCAGTAGTAGAGTTCCGTCACGCTCTCCGTGTCGAGCCGGGTCTGGTCGCGGGCCAGCAGCGCCGCGCGGCCGTTGCCGTTGCCCACGCGGTTCTGGATGTCGGACGAATTCAGCATGTGCAGCGACTGCGCCAGGTTCGCCTCCGGGTTGCGCTCGCATTCGCAGGCGCTCTCGGCTTCCGGCTTGCCGAACACCTGCAGGAAATAGTCGTTGAAGCCGTTGTCCGGCAGTTGAATCGCCAGCGTCCCCTGCGGCACGCCGCCGAAGCCCGACGGCACCCCCGAAATCTGGTTCACGGCGTCGTACAGCACTTCCGCCGTCAGCCGCCGCGGGTAGAAACTGGAGAAGTTCTGCTTGTCCCGGTTGTTGTATTCCGTCGGCTCCGAGCTGAGCTGATAGGCACTCGACAGGCAGATCGTCCGCACGAGTTCGCGCAGATCGTACTTGTTCGCGACGAAGTGCTGCGCGAGCGCATCGAGCAGCGCAGGATTCGACGGCGGGTTCGTCACCCGCATGTCGTCCTCCGGGTCGACAATGCCGCGGCCGAAGAAGTGATTCCAGTAGCGGTTGACGAGCGCCTTCGCGAAGAACGGATTATCCGGCGCCGTCATCCAGTCGACGAGGTACTGCCGGGCGTCCTCATACGCAGGGATGTCGAGCGGCTGCCCGCCCAGGCCGGCCGGCTTCTGATCGACGCCGCTCCGCGGATTGCGGGCGCTCGGGGCGGATCCATTCAGCGAGACGAAATCGTTGCGGTTCGTGGCGACGTTGAACCGGCTCTGCTTCATCTGCACCTGCGTGAAGAACGCCTCGAAGCCGTAGTAGTCGTTCTGGCTCCAGCGTTCGAACGGATGATGGTGGCAGCGGGCGCATTGAATCCGCAGGCCGAGGAAGAGTTGAGCCGTGTCCTCCATCCGCGTTTCGGGGGTTTCGACTTCGCGGTACCACTCGACCGGCGGATGCGATTCGGCGTCGCCCGAAGCGGCGAGCACATTCCGCACGAATTGGTCGTAGGGCATGTTCTCCTGCAGCGCCTTGCGGATCCAGGCGTGGAAGCGGAACGTGTAAGGGATGTCGTTCCCGTCCCGGCGCTTGTTCCGCAAAACGGCTGCCCATTTATTGGCGAAGTAATCGCCGTAGCCGGCGCTCGCGAGCAGCCGATCGACCAGTTTGTCGCGCTTGGCCGGGTCAGGATCGGCAATGAACGACCGCGACTCATCGGCCGTCGGCAATCGGCCCGTGATATCGACAGTCACTCGCCGCACGAAGGTCGCATCATCGGCCAGCGGTGACGGCGGGATACCGAGTTCCTTCAACTTGGCGAAGACGTGGTCATCGATGAAGTTGCGCGTCGGCGGCAGCGTATCAACGGGGAGCCCCTGCGGCACGATCGCCCGGAAGACCGTCACCTCCCCCTGGAACCGCACCATCACGGCGACTTCACCCGGCACGTCTCCGGTCGTGACGCCGCCGATGGCGCTGACCAGCGCCATTTCTGCGTCGTTCGATTCATACGTCGCCAAACGGGTGACATCGCGCGTCGTGTTGTCGCTGTAATGGGCGACGACGCGAAGTTGTTGTCGCTCGTTCCGGTTCATCTGCCGCGACTTGGGAAACGCCTCGATCCGCTGCAAGGTCGGGTCTTCAGGAGAGCCGAAGGGCAACCCCTGTTCGATCCAGTTCTTGACGATCTCCCACTCGTAGGAGCCCGGGCTGAGCCGCCGCCCGCCGCCGTGCGGCAACCGGTTGGAGGGCTTCAGCAGCAGCAGGCTGTATTCCGGGTCGGCGGGAAAGACGCGCCGCCCGCGATCTTCCACGACGAGGAACTCGTAATCCTCGCTGGGATAGAAACCCAGAAGCGAGAGCTTGAAACCGTTCTGGCCGTCCGACTTGCCGTGACAGCCGCCCGTGTTGCAGCCGAGCTTCGTGAACAGCGGCACGATTTCATTGGAGAAGTTGATCGGCAGTTGCTCCGCGCAGCGTTCCGTGGTGAGTTGCAACGCGGCCGTTTTGCCGTTGGCGGAGCGGGCGGTGATCGTGGCGGAGCCGTCGGCCAGCGGCGTGACCAGTCCCTCGGCGTCGACGGACAGGATCTGCGGATTGTCGACCGAGTAGCTGACGCCGGGAGTGACATCGTGCAATTGACCGCTGGCGTGGTGTGCCGTGACGACAAGTTGCCGTCGGGCGTTGCGGCCGCGGAGGATCGACTCGCCGCCCGGTTCAAATTCGATCGAGGCAATGTCGCCGGCGGGACCAAGGCCGGGGAACGGATCGGCGGCATCGCACCGGCCCGCCGTAAGTGCCGTCAGGGTCATGGCAAGTCCCACGCTGGCGGTGAGGAAGCGGTGCATATCGGAGGGCATCCTTTTCCGGGGAACAATCCACAGGCGGGGGCGCAACGGGAGGTATGCCAGATTGTCGCATCCGGACGGATCGCATTCAAGATGATTGATGCGAATGCCTCGGTTGTGGGCCTCATTGGCGGCCAGCGGCGCGTTATGTTCCAATCGCAACGGCGCCCGTCAAATGACAGAATTCAAGTCGAATGGGGCTGGCACCAGAACTGCTGGAGCGTGGCGATGCGCGGTGGAAAGGTACTGCTGTTTCCGGCGGTATTGTGCGGCGCATCCTGCACTCCGCAGCCACCGCCGAGTCCCGCATCGTCGCCAGCCGCTGTTGCCGCTCCCGTTGCCGCACAATCTGCTGGCTCCGGGCCTGCGCGTCCTCACATCAATGAAACCGACGAGACTCTGGCAAGACTTCAGGCATACGTGGAGTTCTCGCGCCGAGACGACGTTAATGACGAGAAGCTGGCGGCGGACGCTGACAAACTGAATCGTGCGATCGACGATCGACATTTGCCGGTGGTCGAGCAGTTTGCACTGTCCGATGAAGCAAAGCCGGCTACGTGGGCATTCGTGCAAATCCTGGTCGATCGCGGCCAGATGGATGCCGCCGCACACGTGATTGTGCACGATCTGCTGAGTGAACCGGAGAATCGCGAATATCGTATGTGGAAGTGGTGGGACTACCACTTCAGCGAGCGCGCCGATTACAAGGAAATGAACTTGCGCATTGGAGAGTCGCTGCTGCGACAATTCGAGACCGGAACGCCGGAGGAAAGACTGGTCGTTGCGGAACTGTTCGGGAAAGGACCGGAGGAAGCAAAGCTGACCGTGGACGAATTCAGAAAGGCCATTGAGTTCGACTCTCGCCGTTAAGGTGCGTTCGACGCACGGTTCTTTCCGACGCACTGCTCGCTCCGCTACAATCCTTTCCCCGAAAGGAAATGCCCGCTCCATGGCCGGCATCCCCTTATCGCCCGGAATGGTGCCGTCCATTCCGCCCGCCAACTCCATCCCGCCGAGGTCGCCATGCGTATCCCGCTGCTTGCCGCGACTGTCGTGTTTGTCAGTGCCATCATCACTTTCGCCGCCGATGACCAGGCTGAACCGGTCCTCACGCTGACGGGCCACACCGGCCGGGTGACGGCCGTCGCCTGGAGCCCGAACGGGACGTTCCTCGCCACGGGGGGCCAGGACCACACGGTGCGCCTCTGGCGGGCGGAGACCGGGGAATTGCTGCACACGCTGGAAGGGCACGAGGACCAGGTATTCAGCCTTGAGTTCCGTCCCGATGGCCATCTGCTCGCGTCGGCCAGTGCGTGCGCTGCAGGAGGCGAAGTGCGGATCTGGACCGTCAACAGCGGACGACCGTTCAGACGCTATGAATACTCATCCCGTGTCAACAGAGTGGCGTACGGCCCGCACAACACGTTCGCCGTGGCGTGCGCGAATGGACTCGTGGAACATCGGTACGCGTGCACTGGCAAAGCTCTCGCAACTCAGAAGCCGACCGAACTGTCGCTGCAGTTCGTCGGTTTCCGGCCGGATGAGTCCCTGATCGCCGCGACCGGCGGCCATCATCCCACGCTGTGGAACGGCACCGCCGGGACGCAACTGGCGGAGTGCCATGACCACACATTCTCCGCCAGCCGGCTCGCTCTCTCGCCGGACGGAACAACTCTGGCGTCCGCGGGAGTGTCCGAATTGAAGCTGTGGGACGTGGAGACCGGCGCACTCAGGTGCGCCCTCCGGGGGATCCACGGTCAAACCAGTGGAATCGCCTTCACACCCGACGGTCGGACTCTCGTGTCGGGGGGCAACAACTGTCATGCGCGCGAAGGCGACGGCCAACAGCGCGTGGAGTTGTTCGTGTGGGACGTGGAGCGGGGTGTGCAGAAGGGACGTTTTCCCGGTGAGCTGCCGCTGATCTGGTCTCTGGCCGTCGCACCGGACGGAACCAGGGTGGCGACCGGCGGTCCGAACGGAACTGTGACCGTCTACGACATGGCGGCAGTCCGGCTCCCGGCTGCGGAATAGGGCCGCAGGCGATTCAATGACGGTGCTCCGTATCGAGATCACTGAGTCCCGGCCAGCTTCTTGGTCCACGCGCTGTTGGGGTAGAGTTGCTCCAGTCGGGCGGAGGCTTCGACCCCGCGCTCCTGATGTCCGGCAGCCGGCCAGAGCTGCGCGAGGTAGTACAGCGCTTCCGCGTGAAAATCGGTCTGCTGCGCCAGTGCCGACACGACGTCCACGAAGAGATAGGAGCGGATCGCCTCTTTTGTCTTGTCCCCCATCGCGGCGTACGATTCTCCCTGCCGCACGTAGGCTTCCGCCTGCAGCCGCGTGTCGTTGACGGACGATTCCTTGACCACCTGGTCCAGAATCGTGACCGCTTCCGCGTGCTGTGCCTGTTTCTGGAGGCATTTCGCCTGCCCGAGCATGGCTTCGAGCCGCCGGGAGGTTTCGGCGGCCGTCTTGGGGATGGCGACGGCGACCGCGTCAAACGCCTGCTTTGCGCCGGCAATTTCGTCGCGGGAGAACAGGATTCGCCCCTTGCCGATGTTGCCTGCCATCTGGTAGTCGGCCCACGGCGCGGTGAGCAGCACGTCGTAGACCGCCTCGGCGGCCGCAGCATTGTTGCCCGCCAGCGCCAGGTCCCCGAGCAGCAACTGGGCGTCAAAGTAGCGGTAATGATCTCGGTATTTCTCCGAGAAGCCTGTCAACTTTGTCGTCGCATCAGCGAGTCTGGTCGGGTCGCCCAGGGCCACCTTGGCCGTGACCCGCGCCAGCGAGAATTCAATCTCGCCCCGGACGTTATCGTCCGTCGACTGGTTCTCGGCGACCGCCTGCTGATACGACTTGAGCGCCAGATCGAACTGCCCGCTGGTCTCCTGACTGCGGCCAAGCTTCAGCGACGGGGGCGCGGCTTCCCAGTCGACGTCGAGAATGTCGTTGGCCGGCACGGTCGTCGGGCTGCCGACCCGGGGCTTGACGACCACTTCGGTTCGCGAGACGGAGTCGATCTCCCCAATTGCCGATCTGTCCGTGCTCTTGCGGGTCACGGTGTCAATCGCGGCGGCGGGAGCATTCCCCAACAGGCACAGCACCAGTCCCGACAGCAGATGAGCAGGTTTTACGGACACGATGTCAAATCCTTGCAAAGCTCGTTGATCCCGAAACGTGATTTTAGAGTGCTGCTTGCGCCGCGGGGGCGGCGTGGTGTGCTACTTGCGCCGCCGGGGCGGCGCGGTGCTACTTGCGCCGCGGGGGCGGCGCGAAGGACGGAATGTCGTCGATCGTCGTGGCGGGAGCGGTCCTGCGACCGCGCTTGGACTGGCCGACGGCATACACGTACAGTCCCACGACGGCAGCCAGTCCGACGACGATCAGGACGATGATCATGGTGTAGTTCGTCTGCGCCTCCGGTCGGGCGGCCTTGGCCGGCAGTGGAGTCGAGGTTTGCGCGGCCGTTCGATTCGCGGTGGCGCGCGTGTCACCCGGCGTCTCGACAGCCGCCGCGCCCGGCTTTTGCGCGACGACGGTCGACAGCGAGACGATCGGCTCCCCCATGTCGCCGAGGATCTGGGCGTACAGTTGGTCAAAACGCCGGAACTCGTCGGGAGAGAGGTCGGTGAAGATGCGGACGAACGTTTCGACTCCGCCGCGTGCCTGGATCAGGTGCTTGGACTTCTCTGCGTCCTGCGGTTGCTGCAAGGCCAGCAACCGGTGGCTCTCCGCCAGGTTGTAGCGGGAATCGATGTGCATCTTCTGCAGCTTTTCGTCATCGGGCTTCTTGCGCAGCTCGCGTTGCAGCCGCGTGATGAGGCCGTTCCAGCCCCACACGACCGGGTCCTGACGACCCTGAATCGCGGTCTGCAGTTTCTCCCAGTTGACGCCGCTGCTCGCGCCCCAGTCCTGATACAGCCGCGCCGCCTCGAACTGGACGTTGGGGGCATTGCCGGCCTCACGCACGGCCTCCAGCAGGGGGGCCTCGCCGGCGGGATAGTCCTTCTGCCGCCGCCGGCAATCGGCCAACCGCAGCTTGATCACGGTCCCCTGCCCCTCCTTGCTGAGGATGGCGGAGTCCTGCAGCATTTTGTCGTACGTCCCGGCCGCCTTGGCAAAGAAGCCTTCGGCGCGAGACGGCTGGTCCGCGGATCCTTCACCGAGGCTGGTGTAAGTCTCCGCGACCCACAGCAGTGAGCCAAACGTGTGCCCCTGCGTCCGCTCATAAAGTGAATTGAGGAACTCCTCGAACCCGGCGCGGACGTCTTCGAGCCGGTCGGTCTGACCTGAGGCACGCAGTTGGTCCAGTTCCCGCTGCAGGGCCTGACCGAACTCGACGTAGATCTGCGTCAACGAAGCGGAGTCTTCGCCCGCGGCGACCTCTTCCAGCGCGGCGCGGGTGTCGGACGCCTGATCGAGATCGCGCAGGCCGATGTAGGTCCGCAGAAGGGTCTGGTACGCGAG
>CAZWGW010000199.1:3690-10051 GCA_964633565.1 uncultured Planctomycetaceae bacterium | reverse complement strand
GCGCTTTTTGTCGCCAAATATTACAAAGGCCGCACCGATGTCCCCTTTGCCTCCAAGTTTCGCAACCTCTATTTGCACTTTGCCCTGACGGAGTACCGCAAGCAGGGTTTACACAAACCCGCCGCTCTCACGCCCGAACGCTTGCGCGACTATGTAGACGCCCTCCGCTCTACCGGCGCCACGCTCCACTTTGTGTTCGCACCTGACTGGTCAGCCATCCGACCGGGGAAAACCGCAGAATAGCAACCGGACGTCTTGCCCGACTCCTCGTTTGTCCCAAAGGGCCGATCTTCCTTGGCCGGAGGAGTCTCGCATCACAGAGCAGGGCATTTGCGGCAAGCTCGGCAACAGGCTACAATGGGGGGAATTGCCCCGGACGTTTATGGTAGGAGGGCGGCGCGTCGGACCGTTGCCGAGGGCGATGGGGTGCGGTCATCCTACGACTTCTACTCTGGAGACGCGGCATGGGTTCAATCAAAATGGGCATTGGTTTCGGTCTCTGGCAACAGGGCATGCCCGACGCGGCAACGCTCTTTGAATACATTGACAAGGCCGAGGCATGGGGCATCGACTCCGTCTGGCTCGAGGCAGGGTGCTCGCGTTACGAGTTCTTCGTCGACGTCCTGACGCAGACGCATCCGGACATTGCGCTGGTCGCCATCGACGCCGACCCGCAGCGCGGGCTGGCGCTGGTCGCGCAGATTACGAACGAGTTCCCGACGTGCAGCCCGCTGGTGGTCAGCGCCTCGCAGGAAGGGAGTACGATCCTGCAGGCGATGCGAAACGGCGCCAAGGAGTTCCTCAGCTACCCGCTGCAACTCGACGATTTCGTTGCGGCCCTCGACCGCATCCGCAATACGGCGCAAGGGGGCAAGTTCGGCGGGAAGGCGCGGACCAGCAAGGTTGTCACGATCTGCGGCGCCAGCGGAGGGGTTGGTTGCACGTCGCTGGCGATCAACCTCGCGTGTATCCTTGCCCAGAACCCGAAGAACATCGTGGCCGTGATCGACCTGGATACGGCGCTGGGCGACGCCGACGTGTGGCTGGACATCATCCCCGACTACACGATTCAGGATGTCGCTGAGAACATCAGCCGTCTCGATTATTCGCTGCTGAAGCGGTCGCTGACGCAACACGAGAGCGGCGCCTTCCTGCTCCCGCGGCCGGTGCACATGGAGGACCGGCCCCCGATCACGTCCGACCAGTTGCAGCGCGTCGTGGCCCTGCTCAAGGCCACGTTTACACACCTCGTCATCGACACCAGCAAGAGCTACACGCCGCTTGACCTGGCAGCGATTCAAGTGGCCGACATGGCGTTGCTGGTCACTCAACTGGACCTGCCCTGCCTCCGAAACGTGGTCCGTCTGATGCAGTTCCTGGATGAGCGCGAGCTGGGCGACAAGATCCGCGTCGTCGTCAACCGCATCGGGCTGGAAGATTCGCAGATCAGTCTGAACAAGGCGCTCGAGACGATCGGCCGTGAAGTGTTCTGGAAGATTCCCAACGATTACGCATCGATGGTCGAGTCCCGCAACAACGGGGTCCCACTGATCACCCAGGCGCCACGGGCAAAAGTTACGAAGTCGATTGAACAGCTCGCGGCGCAGATTGACGAAGAGGCCGTCGTCGCGGAAAAGGCTGCGGAGGACGACAAACCCCGCAAGGGCCTGTTCAAATTTCTGGGCAGCGGTTCGCGCTGAGCGGCCGCTCCGGCCGCCGGCCGGCAGGAACCCGCGGCGGCTTGATCGCTGCCGCTTGACCGAGGCTGCCCGATCGTTCCTGGTGAGCCGGCAGCGAGGGGGCCCTGCCGTTGGGTGTAACGTTTACAAATTGCGCCCGCAGCGATTGAAAAGCCGCCAAAGTCTCCTTGACCGTTTCCGGGAATTCACGAGAATCCCGGACGCTCCCGAACCGGACCCCCGACCTGCGGGGGCGGTGACCCTGCGTTCACGATCATGGACCGATCGCGGTGCGCGCCGAGTCGTGCGCCGTGGGCAAGGATGCCCGCTTTTCAATGACTCCGCGTCTGAAACGACCCACGATGAGTGTCAGCCTGCGGCGATTGCTGCCCGCGGCCAGTTTCGTGGGTTGCGCGGACGTGATCGTCACGGACGCCAACGAACGCAGCAGCGAGTGTGCGCCGGGAACCGTGTTCGCGGCCATCCCCGGGACACGCCGGCGCGGCGCCGACTTCATCCCCGAAGCGCTGGCCCGCGGCGCGTCCGCGGTCATCACGGAACAGCCACTGGCCGCAATCCGCGTGCCGCAATGTGTCGTGCCGGATGTGCGACAGGCGTATGCCGAAACCTGCCATGCGGTACACGGCTACCCGTCGTGGCGGCTGGGTCTGGTCGGCGTGACGGGCACCAACGGGAAGACCACAACGTCGTGGATGGTTCGATCCCTCCTTGAATCTCAGGGGCGGCCCACCGGCGTGGTGGGGACCGTCGAGTATTCCGATGGCATCACACGAACACCCGCCAGCCTTACAACGCCGCCTTCCAGGACGTTTGCCGCCTGGCTCGCATCCATGGTGGATCGCCGGACACGGTATGCCGCCGTCGAACTGTCGAGCCATGCACTCGACCAGCAACGTTGTGCCGGGACGTTGCTGGACGTGGCGATTGTCACCAACGTGACCCAGGATCATTTCGACTACCACGGCACGGCGGCACGCTATCTGGCCGCCAAGGCCGGTATCCTGGCGATGGTCAAACGCGGCGGAATGGTCGTACTCAATGCCGATGATCCGCTCAGCGTGCCGCTTGCGGCGCAGGTTCCGCAGAAGGCTCAATTGACCACGTTCGGCATGGATTCCGCCGCGGATATCACCGCGCGAAATGTGCGGCACTCCCGCGAAGGCTGCCAGTTTCTGCTGCGTTATCGATTGGATGAAGTCGCAGTCCGACTGCCGTTGATCGGCCGGCATAACGTGGCGAACGGTCTGGCGGCCGCAGCGGCGGGCGTCCACTTCGGGCTGTCGCTGCCGGACATCGCGGCGGGCTTGTCGAGCATGGAGGTGGTGCCGGGTCGGCTTGAGTCGATTGACTGCGGGCAGGACTTCGGAGTGTATGTCGACTACGCGCACACCGAAGATGCGCTGTCCAGGTCCATCGCGGCCATACGGGACGTGACGTCCGGACGCGTGATCTGCGTGTTCGGCGCCGGCGGCGACCGGGACCGGTCCAAGCGGCCGCGGATGGGGTGGGCGGCGGCGGCGGCGGCTGACGTCGTGGTCGTCACCAGCGACAATCCCCGCTCGGAAGACCCGGGCGCGATCATCGACGAAGTTGTGCGGGGCTGCGGCAATCCACAAGTCACACTCCACGTGGAACCGGACCGCGCCCGCGCCATCGCCTGGGCATTGCAGCACGCTGGCCCCGGGGACGGGGTGCTGGTCGCGGGCAAAGGCCACGAGCGCGTGCAGACTGTGGGTGCCGAGCAGTTTCCCTTTGACGACTGCGCCGTATGTCGGAGATCACTGGGCCGGATCGGTGCGCCGCGCGCCATCCCGGCCGAGGAAGTCGGCGTCTGAGCATGTCCCGCAAATTCACGGAGCCGAACGGACGACGTCCATGCAGGCGGTGCGAATCAGCGACCTGATTGCCGCGACGCACGGTCGACCGGTCGGAATCGGCGATCCACGGGCCGGTTTCGAACGGATCGAAACCGACTCGCGGAAGGTCCGCAGCGGCGACGTGTGCTGGGCGCTGTCCGGTCGCCACTTCGACGGACATGATTTCCTCTCCGAGGCCGTGGCCCGCGGAGCGGCACTGTGTGTCGTGGAGGACGTCCAACTGGCCGGCAGGCAGCCACCGGCGGTCGTCGTCGACGACACCCTGCGCGCCCTGCGGGACTTCGCGAGTTGGTATCGCAGCACCCTGGATACATTAGTCATCGCCGTCACCGGGAGCGTCGGAAAAACCACGACACGCAACATGTTGTGCGCGGCGCTGGGCGCGCGCTTCCAGGGCGTCCAGAGCCCGCAGAACTACAACAACCACATCGGCGTGCCGCTGAGCCTGTGCCTGCTGCTGCCCCGGCACGAATTCGCTGCGATCGAGCTGGCCGCCTCCCGCGTCGGGGAAATTGCCGAGTTGGCCGCCGTCGCCCGCCCGGAGATCGGCGTCGTCACCGCGATCGGCCCGGCGCACCTGGATCAGTTCGGAACGCTCGACCACATTGCCCGCGCCAAGGGCGAACTGCTGGAATCGCTGCCTGAGACCGGCTTCGCGGTCATCAACGGAGACGACGAACGGGTGCGCGGGATCGCCGGCCGGGCGTCGTGCCGCGTTCTGACGGCCGGCGAACGCGCCAATAACGATGTCGTCGCCCGGCGGATCGAGATCGACAACGACTGCCTGAGGTTCCAGGTGGACCGCTCGCGGTTCACTGTGCATGCGGCCGGCCGCCATCACCTGTCCGCGGCGGTGTTGACCGTCGCCGTGGCGCGCGAAGTGGGGATGGACGACTCCGAAATTGCCGCCGGTTTGCAGGACTTTCGCCCAGTCGCCGGCCGTTGTCAGGTCGTGTCGATCGGGGACTGGACCGTGATCGATGACACCTACAACGCCAGCCCGCGCTCCATGCAGGCCGCGTGCGAACTGCTCCGCGACTGGCGCGGAGCGCGTCACCGGCTGCTGGTCGCCGGCGACATGCTGGCTCTCGGTCCCGACACGGTGGACTACCACCGGGAACTGGGAGCGTTCGCCGCGCGACTCGGAGTCGATCGGCTGATTGCAGTCGGCGCTCAGGCAGCCACTGTCGCAACGAGTGCGATGCAGGCCGGCATGGATGCCGGCTGCCTGGGCGCCTGCCAGGACCTGGAAACCGTCGCCCTGCTGCTCGACTGCTGGCTCGAAGGCGGGGACGTCGTTCTCGTCAAAGGCTCGCGCGGGATGAAGATGGAACGCGTCGTCGAACAATTGCGCCACATGGCCGACGCCAGGAGACAGGAGGCCCGATTGACGAGGGCCGCATAAGCCGCACGAATGCGCGCACAGTGAATGAATGACAATCCATCGACGAGTCCTGCTGAGTGCTGCAGGTTTGCGGGAATCGGCAGCACCGTCCTCAGCGTCTCGGACGGAAGCAGACAGGCTATTGGGTCCAAGTGGTTAACTGGGTCGATCACTCCAATCGCCGCTTCGCAGCAGGACTCAATTGACGGGCGCCGGGGCGAATTGCCCCGGCGCCCGCGGAATCACCACACGGTCGGGGGACCACTGACACGGACTGCTGACGCCCCATGCTGGTCTGGTTTCTGAAACATGACGGTCTCCTGGCGGCCGGCGTTGAGGCCCATACGACCGGCGACTCGCGCGTGTTCCTGACGGCGCGCGCCGCGCTGGCGCTCGTGACGTCGTTCGCGGCGGCCGTGCTGCTCGGACCCCTGGCGATCCGCTGGCTCCGCCGCCGGTTCAGGGAACGGATCGACAGCGCGTCCGAACGTCTGAACGAGCTGCATGCGGGCAAACGCGATACTCCGACCATGGGCGGAGCATTCGTCGTGGCGGCCGTCGTCGTCGCGGTGCTGCTCTGGGGAGACCTGGCGAACCGGTACGTGCAGATCGGATTGTACGTCGCCGTGGCCTTTGCCGCGCTCGGCGCGGCAGACGACTGGATCAAGCTCAACACGCGGCGTCGGGGCCTGACGCCGCGCCAGAAGTTCATCTCGCAGATGCTGCTGGCCCTGCCGGCCGCAGCGTGCTTGTACGGGGTTCATCGCGGAGTCCCGTTCGGCACCGACCTGGTCTGGCCGCTGGGCAACGCGACGCTGCCACTGAGCGCGGGATTCATCGCATGGAGCGTACTGGTCCTGGTCGGGAGTTCCAACGGCGTCAACCTGACCGACGGTCTCGATGGCCTGGCCGGCGGTTGCGTGATCTTCGCGGGCGCGGCGTGTACCGGGCTGACGTACCTGGCCGGGCATCATGAACTGGCCCGCTACTTGAGCATTCCTTATCTGGCAGGCTGTGGCGAGTTGAGCATCCTGCTTGCCGCGCTGGTCGGCGCCATGTTCGGCTTCCTCTGGTACAACTGCCACCCCGCCCAGGTCTTTATGGGAGATACCGGCTCGTTGTCCCTCGGTGCGCTGCTGGGACTGGCGGCTCTCGTCACGCGACAGGAGCTGCTGCTGATCGTCGTGGGCGGCGTGTTCGTCATCGAGACGCTCAGCGTCATGGCACAGGTCGGCTGGTTCAAACTGACGGGCCGCAGGCTCATCGCCTGCAGTCCGTTGCACAACCATTTCCTGTTTCGCGGTCTGGATGAACACAAGATTGTCGTTCGATTCTGGATCGGAGGCGCGCTGCTCGCCCTCGTGGGCGTCGCGAGCCTCAAGATTCCGTAAAGCTCAGTG
>CAZWGW010000199.1:0-3680 GCA_964633565.1 uncultured Planctomycetaceae bacterium | reverse complement strand
GCCAGCGTCCAATGAACGGCAATGAACCACGAGTGAGGTGGATGCCGCCACTCACGTTACCCCAGCGTCGTTAGGGAGAGAGGGACCGGGAGCCGGTTCAACCTCAAGGTTGAGCCGGCTCCCAATGTTGCTGGAGGAGCGAACAACAAGCCACAAAGCATTTTGTGGAAAAAAGATACGTAATTCGCGCGGCGGCAGGACGGATTTTTGAAAAAAATTCAAAAACGCACCGTTTCAATGTTGAAAACCGGGTGCGGAACGAATAAATTACGTTTGTCGGTACGCGTTGGCCCGCACGTACCGGCCCACTCAACGCCTCACCTGGCGGCCCACCCGGGTGAGGCGTTTCTTTTTGCGCTGTGCGGTGTGTTTGAGTTGCTTTCACCACCGCTTTCCTGGCGAGCACCGCCACTTTCCCTCTGCGTGTTACACACCGCAGATTCGACGGAAATGTCTTTGCGTGGCACGACCGTTTCCGTCCTGGGAATCGACTCACTGTCTCGGCGAACTAGATTTGCTGCGAATGATTGCTCCCCACCCACGCCGGGTTCCAGCCGGTTGACGCAGCCATTGGCGGCAGGACGGGACGAGATGACAGGCACGAACGATGCTCATGACGCCCGACGAACTGGACACGACTTGCTACTCGATTCATGTGAGGCACCTCGGGCGCTGGATGCGCGCCACGGAATTGGATTCGCTCCGCGAAGCGGGGATTGTGGCCGAGGTGGCGCACCGACGCAGCGGGCTTCCCATCGAAGTACGCAATGACGCCGGAGCGGTGTGTCTGGCCTTTGAGCCCGCCCGTTCAGTGGGGACGGCCGCGTGCGGCTCAACGATCCGGAATTGAATCGATGATGCGGCCAATTCGACCAACGGGGCTGACTCGGTCCTCCATCAAGTCGCGCGACTCGCCGGTGGACGAACGTGGCTCAATTCACCAGCGGCTGCCGCGTGCGATTTTTCAATCCGGTCCATGCCCGTGGTCCTGGCCCGACGTAGTCCGCCGTCGGACGAATCAATCGATTGTCCGCACGCTGTTCGAAGACGTGGGCCGTCCAGCCGGCCGTCCGTGACAGCACGAACAGCGGCGTGAACATCGCCGTCGGAATGCCCATGAAGTGGTAGGCGGCCGCTGCGTAGAAGTCGAGATTCGGGAACAGCTTTTTCTCCCGGCGGACGACCGCTTCGATCCGTTCGAAGATCGGATAGAGAGCCGCAGCAGAGCTGGTTGGTGCGAGCCGCGCGGCCCACTGCTGGATAATGTCGGACCGCGGGTCGCGGTCACGGTACACACGGTGGCCGAATCCCATGATCTTTTCCTTCTTCGCCAGCAGTTCCAGAATGCCCCGCTCGGCACCATCCGCGTTCGGGAAGCGGAGCACGAGGTCCATCGCCGCTTCGTTCGCGCCGCCGTGCAGCGGGCCGCGCAGCGTGCCAATCGCCGACGTGATCGCCGAATAGAAGTCGGACAACGTCGACGCCGTCACGCGCGCGGCAAATGTGGAGGCGTTGAATTCGTGTTCCGCATAGAGGATCAGGGACACATCCAGGGCGCGGCGGTGCAATTCGTCCGGGGCGCGGTCGTGCAACAGCCGCAGGAACTGCCCGGCAATCGTCGCGTCGTCGGTCTCGGTCTCGAGGCGTCGGCCGCGGGCGTGCCAGGCGTGCCAGTACAACAGCATCGACGGGAATGCGGCCAGCAGTCGTTCGGCAATCCGCTGTTGATCGCTGAATGATTGTTCCGGCTCCAGGCAGCCCAGCAACGAGCACCCGGTGCGCAGGACGTCCATCGGGTGCGCGTCGGCCGGGATGTGCTCCAGCGTGCTCGTCAACGAGGAGGGCAGACCGCGTTGCGAGCGGAGCCGGTCCTGGAAGGCCCGCAGCTCGGCCGCCGTCGGGAGTTCGCCGTACAGCAGCAGCCATGCGACTTCCTCAAATCCGGCATGGGCCGCGAGGTCCTCGATCGAGTAGCCGCGATATGTGAGGCCGGCGCCCTCTTTGCCGACCGTGCTCAGAGCGGTGCGGCCGGCGACGATGCCGGCCAGGCCGGCCGTTGACGTTGTTCCGCTCATCGGATTCCCCTCAGTGTGGCTGGCGGTGTGGGCGAGGTGTTCATGACGTGCCAGGCGAATCACTTCCCAGGACCGTCGTTGGCTCCCAACGTCTGATTCAGACGGTCTTCGAAGGCATGATAATCCAACACGTCGTACAACTGTTCGCGGGTTTGCAGACGCGGAATCAGCGCCTGTTGCGATTCTGCGGCACGGATCGTTTCGTAGGCCGTCTCCGCCGCCGCGCTCATCGCCCGGAACGCCGTCAGCGGATACAGCACCAGACGCACGCCAGCCCGCCGCAGTTCGTCGACGTGCAGCAGCGGCGTGCGGCCGAACTCGGTGATGTTGGCCAGCACCGGCACGTCAATGGCTGACGTGAATCGGGCAAACTCGTCAAGTGTGGTGAGCGCTTCGGCGAAAATCATGTCGGCCCCGGCGGCGGAGTATGCCAGTGCACGATCAATCGCTGCCGTCAGTCCTTCGACCCCGGCCGCGTCGGTGCGGGCCATGATGACGAAACCCGGATCACTGCGGGCATCAAGGGCAGCGCGTAGTCGGTCGAGCATGACATCGGTCGAGACCAGTTGCTTTCCGGGGCGATGGCCGCAACGCTTTGAGTCGACCTGATCCTCAAAGTGGACCGCCGCGACACCGGCGCGAATCAGCTCGCGCACGGTGCGCTGAATCGTGAGCGGACTTCCCCAACCGGTATCACCGTCGACAAGCAGCGGCAGATCAACGGCCGCCGTAATCCGTCGCGCGTCCTCCAGCACGTCGTGCAGTGTCGTCATGCCCAGATCGGGGAGCCCGTGCGACGCGTTCGCCACGCCCGCTCCAGACAGGTACAGCGCGCGGAATCCGGCGCGCCGGGCCAGCAGCGCGCAATACGCGTTGATCGCGCCGACGACCTGCAGCGGCCGTTCGGCATCGACCGCGGCGCGGAGACGTGAACCGGGGGATGCAGCGTCAGCAGCGGTGGGCATGAGGCGTCTCTCGGCAGGGAGGGCAATGTGATTATACAATGCCAGGCAGCACGGCGCGGACCCCCGGGCGGCTGAAGTCGGCCCATGCGGGGCAAGGGGAGAGTGGTCTGCCGATTGTGAGAATCGGGCCTGTACGTCGATGCCTGTTGCAACACCCCAATCTCGTCACGAGTACGACCCGCTGCTGCTCGAAATCGCCGACTACGTGGCGCATGCGGTGATCGACAGTGACGAGGCTTACGACACGGCGCGGCTCGATCTGCTGGACAGCCTGGGGTGCGCGCTCCTGGCGCTCAAATACCCGGAGTGTACGCGGTTGGTCGGGCCGGTGGTCCCCGGAGCAACGCTGCCCGGCGGGGCGCGCGTCCCCGGCACCGGCTTCGAACTCGACCCGGTACGGGCGGCATTCTGCATCGGTACGCTGATTCGCTGGCTCGATTACAACGACACGTTTCTCGCCGCCGAGTGGGGACACCCGTCCGACAACTTCGGCGGTATCCTCGCGGTGGCAGATTACGTCAGCCGCAAGGGACGTCCGCGCAATGCCGTTGAGGGGATGAGGGGGTCAGGAGATGAGGAGAAGGATGCCGCGTCCCCACAACCCATCATCTCCTCATCCCCTCATCACAGCCTCACTGTC
>CAZWGW010000198.1:0-10063 GCA_964633565.1 uncultured Planctomycetaceae bacterium | reverse complement strand
GTCGTACTTCGGCTCGTGCGGCCTGTTCTGCTATGACCTTGCAGGCAAGGAACTGTGGCGCCATGAACTGCCGCCGGTGAAGCTGCCGGGCGAGTTTGGCAGCGGCGTTTCGCCCATCCTCGCGGACGGCACCGTCGTCCTCGTGCGCGATCAGATGCAGGAATCGAAGATCGTGGCGCTCGATGCGCGGACCGGCGCGCCGAAGTGGGAACGCTCGCGACTGTCACCCGTTTCGTATTGCACACCGGTCGCGTGGAAGACGCCGGCCGGCACGCAGGTTGTCGCGGCCGGCCACGCGCGGATGGTCGCTTACGACCTGCGCTCCGGCGACGAGGCCTGGTCGCTGGTCGGAATTCCCTCGGCGTGCTGCTCCACCCCGGTCACGGACGGCGACGTGCTGTACTTTGCCGGCGGCTCGGGGAGCGCGAACGATGAAGAATTTGAGTTCCCCCCGTTCGACGCGATGCTCAAGGACCTCGACGCGGACAAGGACGGTGCGCTCGCCCGGGCCGAGGCTGAAAAGGCGTTTGAAGGCTTCTTCGACAACCAGGACGCGAACAAGGACGGCCGGATCACACGCGACGAGTGGGAGGCGGTCCAGAAGCTCATGGCCGAAGGGAAGAACGCCGCGTTCGCACTCCGGGCCGGCGGCAAGGGGGACGTCTCCGACGCCGTCCTCTGGAAGCAGACGAAGGGCCTCCCGTACGTCCCCTCAGCCATCCTGTACCGCGGCCAGTACGTGATGGTGAAGGACGGCGGCATCGTCACGGCGTTCGATGCAAAGTCCGGCGACCAGGTCTACATGCAGCGCGGCGTCGAAGGGGGGCGCTACTATGCGTCACCGGTGGCGGCGAACGGCAACATCTACTTCACGTCGCTGGAGGACGGCGTCGTGACGGTCATCAAGGCCGGGCTCGACAAGCCGGAGCAGGTCGTCCAGACCCCGCCCCTCGGCGAGCGGGTGGCTGCGACGCCGGCGATTGCGGACGATGCGCTGTACTTGCGGACGGAGGGGCATTTGTACGCGTTCGGGGAGAAGGAGTAGGTCAGCACGAGTAGGTCAGGTTCCCACCTGCCGGGGCCGGCATCGCCTTGCAATCAACGCAGCACACCGTTTAGAAAAGGCCCTTCCGCGGCTCAGTGGGCATCGTGATCATGGCGCGTGCCAATCCGGACTTTCGAGACGTCGATCCGCGAGAATTACGAGTCCCGGGGTCCCGTCGCTCCGGTGCCGACCCGGCCAAGCTCCACCGCCAGATCGCGCGATACGGCCGGTCTTCCGCCGGAATGCCTCCGATCGTCGTGTATGAGGCTGCCGACGGCGTGCTGGTGGTCTACAATGGAGTAACGCGTGCCACTCGAATTGCCAAGCTGAGCCCTGGGACGCTTGTACGAGTCGAAGTCCTGGGGCGGCTCCGCAGACCCTATGGTTCTGAGCCAACGATCGGAGACCTCCTGCCATGACCAAAACTCAAACGGACGCATTGGCCCTGCTGGCGGAAGTCTGCGAACTCTCACCCGACGTCCGGCTGGGGCAACTGCTGGCCCACTTGGGATTCCTCGGCGAGGACCAGACGGGACGCTCGCTGTGGAATATCGACGACGAGGAATTTCTGGCGGTCTTGCGAGACCATCACGCCGAACTGGTGGCGGCCCGGCCGCAAGCGGCCGATTGCGCGGCATCGGTGTGACGGTTCGTCGACGGTTGAGGATTGTCAATGTTCACGTCATCCGCCATGCCGGGAAGTCAGGCCGATCTGCCGGTGAGGCGCCTTCAAGGAAACGGACGCGTCAGCAACGGTCCGCCTTGACGCAGGCCAAAATCCAGAGATTGACAATTCGGCGAACCCTCTGGAATGGACAGGTTGGAACGCAAATCGACCCCTCCATCAAACGTTGAGTATTGGAACGGGCCGAACTCTCCGCTGACGGAATCGTCATTCAGCACGGTCGGTCCACGCTTGAGAACTTCAATCCCTGCTCGCAGGAGCGCCAGCCGGACGCGCCCGACTGCTTGCTCATTGCACTCTCCATCGAATGACACAGTGAGGATCAGCCCGACAGGATTGTCAATCAGACGCTGACTGATGTTCCGTTTCGTGTATTCCTGTCGGAACTCTTCCACCGGCCTTGCGAGCAGATCGGCTCCCTCTCGCAGGAGACCCCGCAGGCTTTCAGCGCGCGCCGCCAGCGTCGCTGCATCGGGCGCCCCCTCGATGACGGATGCGGCGAGTTCAGGCGACGAGATCACCTCGATCCGTTCCCTCAGGCAGCCATCCTTCTCTGCCTGTTGAACGTAACTGATGAACCAGTCGACCAGGCCTTCCGAATGCCGGAACACGTCCGACATCGACGTGAACGCAGGAAGTCTGGCAAGCGCTTCCGCAAGCTTTGCTCGTGGCTCTGGCGGGAAACGCGGGGCGTAGACCGCGACGGTGACGACGCTCATGGTCTCAATCATGACGCCGAAATGAATTGTGATCAGCATCTTGTCGCGCCCGATATTGCGCGCCATCACCATGGTGTCGATTACATCGTCGATCCCGTCATCCCACTGCCCGTGCTCGAATCGCCACCGCGCGCGTAACAGTGACATTCTGGCCAGTTGATGCGCCTGTTCCGCGTACGGCACAGCATCCGGGCCATCGCGGCGGAGGTCGGTGCCCCACGTACAATACGGAAGTCCGCTCGCCAGTCGCAGGCGCGAGAGTGCTGCCTCTCCGCTCCCGCGAAAGAGCCGTTCAAGATCGGGCCCAACCGGAACCGCGAATCCCTCTGTGGGATGGTCTGTCGTCGCATTGTTCAGTTGCGAGAGGTCTTTGCCCGACAACTTCGGCATCTGCGCGAATGCCCGCCAGTATTGAAGAGCGGCATTCTCGGACGGCAGTTGCGCGTCGACGACGCGGGCTGACGCGAACAGAACGCAAGGCGCAATCAGCGCCAGTAGCAGCAGTTGCAAGAGTCGCGGCATGGCCACCTCCGAGCGACATACTGCTGAGTTGCTTCACCGCAGTGCCGCAAGCGCAAGTCGAACCCACACTCCCGGGAAGAAGGACTGAATTCTGAATCATTTGCCCCCAATCGGCAACAACAGCCGCGACACAATCCTGCACAACAGGGCCAGGTTGGCGCCGTTACACCCTCGTTACGTGCCGCGACCGCCCGGCCGGGTATGATGCGTGACAAAGCTCAAAGGTCACCATGCCCAGATCCGTGATCCTCCCGGCCATCCTCCTCGCGCTCCCCGTCGCTTCCGCGCCAGCCGCCGAAGGCGTCGATCTCTTCGGCGACCCGCTCCCGCCCGGCGCCGTCGCGCGGCTCGGTACCGTCCGTTTCCGCGCGGGCTGGGGCGTAACCGTCGCCTATGCGCCGCACGGTTCGACCCTGGCGGCCGTGGGCGGAGATGGAATCCTGCGGCTCTGGGACCGCGACGGGCGCGAAATCCGCCGCTTCACCGCCGGCCGCGGCGAACTGCAGGCGCTCGCGTTTTCGGCCGACGGCAAACTCGTCGCCGCCGCCGGACGGGGAGAGAATCAGGCCATCACTGTCTGGAACGTCGAAACCGGCCAGCAGGTCGCCCGGCTGACGGGGCACGAACAGTACGTCACCGCTCTGCTGTTCCTGCCCGACGCCCGAAAGCTCATCTCGGCCGACGACAACGGCAACGTCTGGCTCTGGTCGCTGGAGACCGGGCGGAAACTGCTGGATTACGCCGAGCACATTGGAGACGTGCAGGGTCTGGCCCTGCTGCCGGACGGGCACACGTTCATCTCCGCCGGGGGGAGCGACGGCCTGTGGCGGCGCGACGTGTCGCAGCCCAGGCCCATCGGCCGCATTGCCGCGTCGCTCGAAGGCCTGTTCGGCCTCGCCGTGTCGCGCGACTGCGAGCTGCTGGCGACGGCGACGGAGGATCACGTCATCCACTTGCTCGACCTGGCCGCCGACAAAGAGATCAGGGTCTTTCGGGGCCATTCGGGCTGGATCAGGTCGCTCGCGTTTTCTCCCGACGCCGCGCTGCTCGCCTCGGGCGGGGAAGACTGGTCGGCGCGGATCTGGGACGTGAAGACCGGCGAACTCGTGCGTGAAGTGCAGCACAAGACGAAAGTCGTGAACGCGGGGAACCAGGTGGCCGTCAGGTCGGTGGCCTTTTCGCCCGATGGGGCCACGCTGGCCGTCGCCTCGAACGAGCGGACCGTGCGCCTGTGGGATGTCCAATCGGGCGAGGAACAGCATCGTCCGGGGGGGCACCAGAGCCTGGTAATCAGCGGCGCGTGGTCCCCCGATGGAACGACGATCGCGTCGGTCTCACACGTCGACCTGACGGTGCGGCTCTGGAACCCCGAGGACGGCCGGGAACTGGCCGTGCTCACGGGTCACGAGGGGGCGCTCAACAGCGTGGCCTGGTCCCCCGACAGCCAGCGGCTGGCATCGGCGGGCGCCTATGTCGACAACAGCGTCCGCGTGTGGGACAGAGCGACGGGCAAGCAGGTGCAAGTGTGGCACGAGCCGGGAGTGCACTTTCAGCAGGTGGTGTTTGCACCGGGCGGCGAACTGGTGGCGGCCGGCGGAGACGACGGCGTCCGGATCTGGGACGTGGAGTCAGGCCGTCAGGTCTACCGGCTGCGCAGCGGCGGCGCGACGTGCAACGCGCTGGCGTTTTCGCCCGCGGGAGAACTGCTCTACGCCGCAGCGAGCGGCGAAGTCCTGGTCTGGAACCTGGCCACCGAACAGGTTGAGCAGCGGATTTCGCTGCAGGATCGTTCCATCTCGTCGCTGGCCCTGTCGCCCGGCGGTCTCACGCTGGCGACCGGCGATTATGGCAATCAGGCGCGCCTCTGGAGCCTCGTGACCGGCAAAGTGGAGCACGATTTGATCGGCCACGAGGATGCCGTGTTCGGCGTGGCGTGGTCGGGGGACGCAGAGCTGGTCGCGACGGCGAGCCGGGACGGAACCGTCCGACTCTGGGACACGCGGACCGGCAAGGAGCGGCAGGTGCTGCGCGGGCACGAAGCGGGCGTGTTCGGCGTGTCGTTCTCGCCGCGGGGGGACCGGCTCGTGTCGGCCAGCGGGGACAATACGCTGCTGGTGTGGAGAGTGGAGCGGTGAGAGTGATCGCGACAGACGCGGAGCGCCGACAATCGTAACCCGAAGCGTCAGCGAGGGGCTGGGTTGCGCCGACGCCCGATCTTCTCACTGACACCTCGAGTTTTGACATTTTCCCTGCAAATCGCACACAGCGCAACATCAAAAATCGTCAGCGAGGGACGGAGTTGCGTCGTCATCCGATTCCCTTTCGTTGAATCTGTCTTTTCTGCAAAGAATTGTAGTTCCTGTGATTGCAATTGCAGAATTTGGCGATACAATATTTGTATCTGCAAAATAACCATCAGCAACACAGGATTCCATGCATGTCCCACAGTCGCATCACACGCGAGGACTTTCTGCGTGATCGTCAGGGCCGCACGTTCACCGACGTGCTGAACGCTCCCGACGCGCCGTTTGACGCCTTATTGCTGTTTTTCAGCGATGAAGCACGACAGCGACGCATGGAGGACTCGGAAATCCACCATGATCGCCCCGCGCTCGCCGGTGTCATCCGCGAACTCGAAGCGCAGCCCGAAATCGACGCCTTCCTCCGCGAAATTCATGTGCAGGAGAGTAAACGCTTCCGTCAGGCGACGGGCGTCCTCGTGCGGATGATCATGGAGCGGCGCGGCTGGAAAAAGACCGGCAAGAAGGGCTCGCTCGGCGTCCGCGCCGGAGCGGACCGCACCCAACCGAGTCACAATACCGGCGGACTGGCCTTCTGGTTCATCCGCGCGGAACGCTACGAGAAGAACGACGGAATGCCGTTTCGAACCGTGCGCGAACGCCTGCGCCAGTATCCCACGGACAAGCAGCAGCCGCCGCGCTCCAGAACACGACAGACATCGCGGCGGCGGAAGGCGGGGAGCGCGCGGTCGGTCGCCGCGGGCCAATCGTGATCGAAAGATTGATGCGGGGTCAGCACGGCCCCCGGAAACAGGAGTCAGCCATGCCGCAGTATCGGGTGAAGTGTCCGAGTTCCCAATGCGGTCATATCGCGCTGACCGAAGGCGCTCCGGCCGCCGGAGCGTTCGTCAAAAAGCATTTTGCTGACATCAACAAGCTGAAGAAGTCGAAGGAACGGAGCGATGAGTTGCTCGTCTTCCGTTGCCAGAAATGCAAATGCCGTTGGCGCATTCGCGCCAGCCAGGTTTCGCATTGCTGACGGTACACCACCAGGACGCCTCAAAGGCGAATGAATCATAGTCGGTCGGTCGGGAACCGGGAGAATTTGTCGCTGCCCTGTGCGGCAGCGGGCCCGGAACGCTGTTGAAGCGGAGCCTGCACGGCCTGTTTGTTGAGGAAGTTGAAGTATGGCTGAAGGCAGAATCAAGAAGTTGACGTTGAAGGGGTTCGGATTCATCGACACCGGAGATGAGCGCGATCTGTTCTTCCACATGAGCAACGTGGAGGGAACCACTTTCGAACAGCTCCAGGAAGGCCAGCGCGTGTCGTTTCACGCCGGACAAGGACCCAAGGGTCCGCGGGCTGAAAATGTTCGATTGATCTGAACCGCGTTGTCGGAGAACCGGTGGCCACTCCTGGCCACCGGGAGATGCGGGCCTCACTCATTCCGAAAAAGTACCTGGCCCCGATTATGATGCTCACGCTCACACACGCCGCGCGACAGTTCATTTCCAATCTGCTCACGCAGGAGGACGAGGGCCTGGTGCTCCGGATTTCTGCCAGTCCGGAGGGTCCTCACATCGGCACGGACCGCGTCCGGGTTGGTGACAATACGTTCAATTCCGGGAACCGATGCGTGCTGGCCGTCGATCAGATGGTCCTCCGCGGGATCGCGGGGCGCACGCTGGATGTCGAAGTCGCCGACGGACACTCTTCGCTCGTTCTGGTGGGCGAGTAACTTCGGCGTCCAAAGCCAGACGGCTCGCGTCAACGACCTGGTCCCGACGGCGAGCCGGGACGGCGCCGTGCGTCTCTGGGAGGCCTGCACCGGCAAGGAGCGGCAGGTGCTGCGCGGGCACGAGTTCGGCGTGTCGTTCTCGGCGCAGGGGGACCGGCTCGTGTCGGCCAGCGCGGAAAATACGCTGCTGGTGTGGAGGGAGGAGCGGTGAATGACGTTGCCGCCGCCGAAACGCGTGGGTAGACTTCATGGGGTCGACGACGATTCAACCCCTCTCCGGTTTCAAGCCGTGACACAACTCCTCGAACAGGCACTGACCGCGGTTCGGGAACTCCCCGAGTCGGAACAGGATGCCATTGCAGCGCTGATTCTCGACGAACTTGCGGACGAGAAACGCTGGGATGCTGCGTTCGCGCGATCGCAGGACAAGCTGGCGGAAATGGCGGTGAAAGCACGCGCTGATGTTCAGTCCGGCTGCGTTCGGAGCGGAGGTTTCGACGAGTTGTGAACTCGCGGCTCACCGATGACTTTCTCTCGTGCTTCGCGAAGCTGCCTGACGCCGTCCAGGAACAGGCCCGTCGTGCATACAGGCTGTGGCGCGATGATCCCAGGCATCCTGGGCTGCACTTCAAGCGCGTCCACGGCCGGGCCGATGTCTGGTCGGTGCGGATTGGACTGGGATGGCGGGCGCTGGGGGTCTTGGACGGTGACACGATCACATGGTTCTGGATCGGTTCCCATGCCGACTACGACTCGTTGATCGGCTGATCGCGATTACGGCAATCAGGCCAGCACCATCGACCGGGGCGCCGCACTCTTCACGAAGTTTCGCACTTCGCGCGGCTCCGCCCGGGCGATCCGATTGAGCACGCTGAGTTTGCAGGGGGCCAGCAGTTCGATTCCCAGCAGCCGCCCCACCTTGTCGAAATCGGCGAACGCGGCGCCGCCGCCGAACTCCCGCGTTTCGGCCGACCGGCCCTTGCGGACCTCAAAATAGACGGCGACCACGGCCCCGGTGGCGCGGTCGACTGAGACGTCGACATCGAAGGCATGTTCCATCGGTCTATCTGCGGGCCGGGGCTTCTTCCTCCTCATCGTAACATCCGCCGGGTCTGTCGGCTGCACAAATCGCACAGGCGGCCGCCAGCGTCGCGCGCCGGGGAAGAGGTGTCAAGGTCGCAGCGGAAAGGCGCACCCCAGCAAAGTGCGAGCCCGCGAGCGCATGAAATAACCCCTGTTGTGCAGGGGTTCGAGAGCGATTGCGACTGGTGCAATCGAGTGCCGAAGGAGGGACTCGAACCCACACGGGGGTTTAACCCCACTGGATTTTGAATCCAGCGCGTCTGCCAGTTCCGCCACTTCGGCTCGGTCCCAGAGCGTAAACAGTTGCCGCGGGCGTGGCAACGGTGCGCCGTTGCTTACTGCGCCACAACGCCCCGCCGGTACTCCATGTAGCTGAACGCCCCCGCAGCCGCTGTCACCAACAGGCGCAGGATGCACAGCCAGATCCAGATCCCTTCGCTGGTGGTTGACCGGTGTTCGTTCATCGGCTCGCGTCCCAAGCCGCGTCCTCCACCGACCGGCACCAGTACGTCTCCCGCGCGTCCAGCACGGGCGCCCACCGGTCGATCTTAACCGCCCGGACCTGGAACCGCTGCCCGCGGGAGGCCAGTATATCGCCGGCGCGCGTCTGCATCACCGTCCGGGGTGGGCGTTGTGAGTCCAGCGGGCCTCCCGTCCTAGTCGGGCCAGACGATCAGGAACCTGCCGCCGGCCGACGGGATGCGGTCGAGCGGCTCAAGCCAGGACTTGAGGGCGTGGATGTGGAGGCGCATGGCGGATATCCTCGTAGTGTCGCAAAATCGGAGTCCATCATGAAATCGATTCCAATGTGGCAGATCACCCAGGTGGGTAGTACGGTCAACTTGCTGAGCATTGCATCCAGCATGTCGCCGGATCAGTTCGCCGATTTTGTGGACACCGCCGAACAGAGGTTAACGGAATTGGGATTCGAGGCGACTGTCGCAGCATTGAAGGCCATGAAGAATGAGTTGGCAGGCGACAAAGGAACAAGCTGGTTCAAACTTCGTACCAACGACGAATCGATCGTGAGGACAAAAATCGTGGCCATAGCCGGCAGTGTCGCATCGACTTTCCAGCACGAATTGGAACAGCGGAAAGTTGTCGAAGTCAAGCCGACGCTCGACAGTGCAAGCATTGAAGGGCTGCCCGACCGAATCAAAGGAAGCGCCATTGAATTTGAACCGTACTAGACCGCGTTGTGGGAAGACTTGATCTGCAGTTTGAAAGTCGGCGCGAATCGGCCGTCGATCGCAGCGAGTTGGACATTGGGGTATGACATCGTGCGACAGTGGATTTTCCGAGATCCAACCCGATTAGTTAGGCGACTTCAATTCCCGCCTCACCGCAGGCAGTGATCCGCCGCCGCCGGTCGTTGACTACTCAGATTTTTCCGTCTCGGCGAAATGGCCGTGTTGACGCACTGCTGGAAGGCCGGCGGCGGGCTCGCTGGATTTACCGAAAAGACACATCGTACGTTGGTGCATTTGCTTGACGAACGGAACGCTTACGCGCACGCGAACTTTCGGTCGGCGACGTTTGCCAAGGCCATCGCGTATTGTGAAAAGGTGGTCGACGTGCTGACAGAAGCACCGTTCCTCTGACACTTCGTTGTTTTTCGCGAGTTCTGTTTCCGTGCTGCGGATTGCCGCGCCCCCCCAACCTTGCATCCCCTCCCGCCCCCCCCCGATAATCAACCGTCCCACAAACTTCCTCGCGGGAGGGCCTCCATGCCGGGCGAATGGTACGTGCGAACCGGGGACGACGTCGGCGGTCCCTATACCAAGCAGCAACTGACGGCCTTCGCGAAGAAAGGCCGCGTCTCCCCGACCACGCCGGTCCGCAACGGCGAATCCGGTCCCTGGCGCAGCGCCTGTGACATCCCGGGACTCTTCCCGTGGATCGACGAAGTCCAGCCTGCGGCGACGCCGGCAACTGTGGCAGCGAAGAAGGGGAAACAGACCGCTGCCCCGCCGCCGCAGAAGGCCGGCCTCTCGCGCAACATGCTGATCGGCATCGCCGCCGGCGTCGGCG
>CAZWGW010000197.1:0-10082 GCA_964633565.1 uncultured Planctomycetaceae bacterium | reverse complement strand
GGACCGACGCCTATGTGTTCGACGTCGAGAATGGCCGAGAACGCACCCGGTACGATATCGGAACGGGAAGTGGCGAATCGGCGCTGTCTCCAGACGGAACGCGACTGGCCACGGTGCGGCGCGGTCCATCGGTTGAGACGCCGTTGCCGGGAGGCGGCAGGCGAGTGGAGGGAGGACGCGCCAATGCGGTCGAGCTTCGCAGCGTCACGACAGGGGAGGTGGTAACGAAGCTGGAAGTGCCGCCGACGTTCGCTTCCACAATCACGATTTCGCCGGACGGGACGAAGCTGACGACGTCGCAGGGGGACATTCGGGTCTTTGACATCGCCACCGGGCGCGAGCTGGCGCGGATTGAACCGGAGCCGCGGGCCACGTGGGGTGTGGCGTTCACGCCGGATGGCGAACGGCTGATCGTGAGCCACGCGGACGCAACGGCACTCGTCTGGGACTGGCGACAGTTCCCGGTGAGCGAGGAGAAAAAGCCATGAACGTCGGCCGTCTCGTCCGAACTCATCGCACTCTGCTCCTGTTCTTCACAAGCGCAGCGACCAGCACGGTCATCGCCCAGGACGTGAAGGATGGAGCTGCCGCCAGGCCGCTGTCGGTGTGGGGATTGTCGTTCTCTCCCGACGGTGCCCTGCTCGCCGGCTCGACGGGGGACCGGCAAGCCAATGGGGCGATCATCGTCTGGAACACACGGGATTGGTCCGAAGTACTGCGCCTGCCGGAGGAAAGCGCGCCTACGTGTGTGGCGTACTCACCGGACGGGGCGCGGCTCCTTGCCGGGACGCAGCAGGGGGGCGTGTTGATCGTGGATGTTCGCGAATGGCGCGTCGCCCGCCGGTGGGACTCCGGCCAGCAGACGGTCAACGGCGCAACGTGGACGCTCGACGGGGAACAGGTCCTGACAGCCGGCACGGACGGCACAATCAGAGTCTGGGACGCCTCGACGGGTGAGCTGCGGCGGACGCTTGATACGTGGGCAGCCGATGAGGCGGCGCGCCCGGAAGGTGGTCTCGGTGGTGGCGGGGAGACGCAGCGCACGCAGCGGCTCATCTGGGACGTGGCCGTGTCACCGGACGGCCGCTATGTCGTCTCCGGCGGCTGGGGCGACACGACGCGCGTGTGGAGCCTGCCGAGCGGAGACATGCTGCAGAGCCATGCCGCCACGGATCAGTCAGTGCAGGGAGTGGCGTTCACCGCGGACGGGAAGCACTTCGTGAGCAGTTCGCAGCGTGACGGGACCGTCTACGTGCGCGAGACGGAGGAGGGCCTGGAACGGGCCGCGCTGCGCAACTATTCGGGACGTGACGTGGCGGTGCATCCGCGAGGAGAGATGCTGGCCGCCACGTCCGGGGAGGGGGTGCGCGTCTTCCGGTTGAACCTCGACCTCCCCACCGACGCGGAGGTGGAGCGCTATGAGCAGATCATCGCGAGGCTGGAGGACGACGACGTGCGAGTGCGGGATGCGGCGTCTGCGGAGATCCTCGCGATCGGCCTGCCGATGGAACCCCTGCTGTTTGACGCGCTGGATGCACCCGGCGCGGAAACGCGGCTGCGCTGCCGCCGGCTGTGGAACCAGGTCCGTGCGCCGGAGCCGCTGGCGACCCTCGGAGGCCAGAGCGGCGAGTTGCGGCAGGTCGTGTTCTCGCCTGACGGGCGGTTTCTGGCCGCGGGGACACAGGACGGCGAGATCCGCGTCTGGGGAATGCCCGACTTTACATTGCTGCGCGAGTGGCGCGTGCTGGAGTAGTGCGATCAAAAGGGGTCCGCGTCTCCAGAATTCAGAATTGGCGGCAGAGCGCCCGTCTGCAAGCTGCTTCATGGACCGCCAACTCTGAATTCTGGACACCCGACCCCGGCCCACTCTCAACTGATCGGCCGGCTTGCGCCGGCCCCCGACGCCAACTCCGCCAACCGCAGTTCCAACTGCAACAGCTTCTCCCGCGTGGCCAACTGCGATTGCCCGATCAGGAAGCTCAGCCAGTACACTGCCGCGCCGATCAGAAACACCAGCCCGTTGGCCATCATCGCCAGTCCGAGCATCCGGTCCGGGACAGTCATCCCCAGGATCTGAAAGAACATGACCATCAGGATTGTGAACACCCAGACCATGACGGCCATCCACCGGCCGTGTGTCCGCATGTCCAATGCGCCCTGCCGCAGCACCGAGACCGCGGTCGCGCACCACGCCAGGCCAAACAGTACCCCGACACCCAGCCCAACCCGTGCCAGCAGCGGCAGTCTGGCTTCCGTCACCGCCAGGTAGCCGCACAGTCCCGCCATGGCGAGCGAAAACACCGACACCACTCCCATCACCGCGCGATGCGGCGCAGTCAATTTACGAACGAACATGGCTTTGATCTCCAGTTCAATGAGGGCCTGCCGCTCCGACGGGGCACCATCGGCGGCCAGCAGGCGGTCTCGAAATGAGGTCTGTTCAAACGTCATGACACACGTCCTCTCGGCCCTCGCTGTAGCCGGGGTCAGTGACCCCGGCCGAGTCACGCTGAACGCCCCGTCACCGCCTGGCCGGCCTCACTGAGGCCGGCTACAGTTACCCGTGCTCACGTCCTTCCCCTGTTCGCGCTCCAGGACCGACCGCAGATCGCGGCGGGCCTTGAACAGCCGCGACTTGACGGTCCCCACCGGAACGCCGAGGACGTCGCCGATTTCCACAAGCGAGAGATCCTCGAGGAAGTGCAATGTGAGCACTTCCCGCTCCGCCAGTCCGATCCGCGACAGGCCGAAGTGCACCAGTTCGGCGTTGTCAAATTGCGACTGCCCGCCGTCATCCTGCTCTTCCGCAGTGTCCACGGTTTCCGTGCAGGCTGCTTCTGGACGGCTGTATTCACCGCGAAAGTCGGTCGTCGCCCGCCGCCGGGCGATCGTGTACAACCACGGGGCGAGCCGTGTACCGTCACGCAGCGTCCAGATGCCGCGCAGCACGTGCAGCCAGACGTCCTGCAGCAGGTTGCCGGCGCGATCTTCGTCGTCGACCAACCGCCGCAGGTAATACAGCAGTCGTGCGTGATAGCGGTCGACGAGTGCATTCCACGCCGCAGCGTCCTGCCGCCGACAGCGGATGACGAGCAGTTCGTCGTAAATCTCGTCGGCTGACCGCGTCACGCTGGGAACCTCCCGTCACTGATGCCAGTACAGTCGCGCGCGGGGCGCGGGAGGTTCATTAAATCGGCAAGATTCGTGGGCCGCACGTCGCCCGCGCGCGTCCCGGCGGGACCGGACTAAACGTTAAGTGAGCAACTGGAGCGAAACGTCGCGATTCAGAGCACCGGATTCCGCAGCACACCGATCGATTCGATCTGCGCCTCAAGCACGTCTCCTGGCTTCAGGAATTTCCCCTTCGCCTTGCCAACGCCGTCCGGCGTGCCGGTGGAGAGAATGTCCCCCGGCTGCAGGGTGACGAAGCTTGAAATGAATTCGATGACCGCCGCCACGGGAAACACCATTTCGGCCGTGGAGGCGTTTTGCTCGACGTGACCGTTGACCTTCAGAGTGAGGTGCAGTTTCTGCGGATCCGGGCAGTCGTCGGCCGGGAGCACGCATGGCCCCATCGGGCAGAACGTGTCGTGCCACTTGCCGTGCAGCCAGTCGAAGAACCCGTCCTTGGGGCGCGCGTTCCTGCCGGGGTTGGGCGAGAACGCACGGTCGGAAATGTCGTTGACGATCGTGTAGCCGGCGACGTACCGCCGCGCGTCGGCCTCTTTGACCCCCTTGCACTCGCGGCCGATGATGACGCCGAGTTCCAGTTCCCAGTCGATCTCCTTCGGGGAGACGGCCGGAATGCGGATTGGGTCGCCGGGATGTGTCAGCGTCGTGAGCGGCGGCTTCATGAAAACGTAGGGGAACGTCTTTGCCCGCTCCTCGGCCTTGCCGCCCCCTTCCTCAATGTGCTTCGAGTAATTGCCGGCCAGCAGCAGGATCTTCGAGGGGTGCGCCACCGGTACGAGCAGTTTCACTTCCGCCGTGCGGACGGCGACCATATCGAGCACGTCGCGCGGCGATTCGCGCAGTTGCCGCTCCGCCTCGCGGGCCTGTTCGTGGTAACTGCCGCACGGGAGGTAATCGATGATCTGATCACTCTCCGGGAAGTGGCTCGTCCCGAGCAGAAGCGCGCCGGTCGCCGGCAGGGGATAAACGCGGTCTTCCTGGTAGAAGCCGACCATCGGCCGGTCGTCGAGTAGAAAGCGGCAGAGTCGCATGGTGTGGTCTCCGTTTGAGGGTGCAGCATATCGGAGGATCGTCATAACCCGAAGCGTCAGCAGTGAGACGCTCGCGGCTCGTCACTTCGTCCCGCGCTCACGCATCGGGTTCCAATCGTCGCTGCGACGGCCAGAAGGGTGACGGCTGGCATCACCGGAGCGCGCATCCGCACGTTGCTCCAGTAGACGAGATGTACTGCTGTGAAACTCGCGATCAGCAGCACGAGCGGCATCCAGCGCGCGCCTGCAGTGCGCAGGACCTTGACAGTTCCGACCAGCGCGAGGCCAAACACAGCAGCGTAGTACGCGCCGGTGCCGTACTTCACCACCGGCGAAACGTCCGCCGCCGCAGGACCGCTGGGAACGATGTTCCAGAACGACACAAACCGCCGGAGGCAGGCCTGTGCGAAATGCCGCGGGTCATCGGCGATATGCCGCCAGGCGCGGCGCGCCATCCAGCGGTCCGCTTCGACTTCGGTCTTGACGCCGGCCTGCTCCATCTCACGGTACACGCCGTCGATCCACACCGCCTGTCCCGGCCCGTGCGAACCGTCCCACACGGTGCCGAGCGGCTGATCGACGACTTCCACATAGAACGCCGGATTGTTTCCGAGCAGCAGCGTGTATCCGCCGTGGGTGGTAGTCAGGATGGGACCGCCGAACTGAAGCCAGTTGCGCACGGCCCAGGGGGCGACGGTGATGGCGGCGGCGAGCAGGACCAGCCAGGCGTGCGAAAGGGGTGAGTGGTGAGTCGTGAGCGCTGAGTGCCGGAAACGCCAGCGGTGATACGGTGTCCAAATGACGAACAAAACGCCGAATGCCCAGAGGGTCGGCCGACACAGCACGCCGAGTCCGAACAAAACGCCCGGCAGGACCGGCCGCCAAATGGGCGATCTTGCGTGTACGTCGCCCGGCTTGAGTGCCGCGGCCAGCAGCGCGGCGACGAGGAACGTACAGAGCGTTTCAGTCATCGCCATCGACGTGTACTGAACGAGCAGCGGATCGACGGCGACGAGGCCGCCCGCGAGGAGCGCCAGTCGCACATCAAGTCCCAGGTGGCGGCCGACCACGACTGTGAGCCAGACGGTCATGGTGCCGAGCACCACCTGGAACATCGCCAGCGAGAAATCCCGATGTGCCGCCGGCATCACCGACAGCACAATCGGGTACAGTGGCGGCCGATAGGCGGTCGGAGCCGGAGGATTGGATCCGGGCGTGCAGAAGCCGTTTCCCGCGGCAAGCTCCTGCGCCAGCCCGAGATAGGCGTCGCGGTCGTCGTGCAGGTTGTCACGCCAGACCCAGACGGCGGCGACGCGCAACGCCGCTGCCGTGAGCAGCAGACCGGCCAGCGCGTATCGCGGAGCTGTCAGGCGTTCCACGGATGATTCCGCGTGGTCAATTGAAACTCGGGTTCACAGTGGTCAGGCAACTCTTGCTCACCAGGCAAAATGCGCAGCCAGGGTCAATCCGCCGGACAAGCCTCCGACAATGGTGCGCCAAGGCGCTGGCCGACGGTACCCGACCGGGTTATTCTGGACGGACCCAGTTTACACGAATCCTGACCGGCCGCCGATTGACGTGACCGACGCACAACATCCGTGGCTGACGCGATTCGTCGACGGGCTGGCACGGCATCGGGCCGTGCTGGTGTTCGCCGCGCTGGCTCTCACGCTGGCGTCGATCAGGCCGGCCAACGAGCTGAAGCTCGACGAGCGGATCGAGTCGTTCTACGCCCCGGACGATCCGGACCTCAACGCGTGGCTCGACAGCAAGCGGTGGTTCGGCGGCGACGAGTTCGTCATGGTCGCCTATGAGCAGCCGGACCTTTTGTCCGCCGAACACCTGCAGGAACTGGAGGAGTTTGCCGCCCAGTTCCGTGATCCGCAGCGTTTCCCCGGCGTGGAGACGGAGGCGACACAGGACCTCGCCGACGTGCTCGATGTCACGGATGCGCCGTTGTTCCAGGACCTCAATGCGTTCGTAAGGACGCTTGTCGGCCGGCTGCTGCGCAGCAGTCTGATCGAGTTTTCGCGCAGCGTGCTGATCGGCGATGACACGGACGTGGGCAACCAGTCGACGTCGGTGATGCTGCGGCTGAGGTCCGCAGACAAACCGGAAGAACGCACGGAAACGCTGCGCCGCATCCGCGACGCAGCAGCGGCTCACGAGCCCAGGACGTACGTCGCCGGCGAACCGGTGCAGCTCCACGACATGTTCCGGTACGTGGAACAGGACGCGTTCCGCCTGGGGTGGGCGACGTCCGGATTGCTGCTGATTGTCATCGCGGTGATGTTCCGCAGCCTGCGCTGGATGGCCCTCCCGCTGCTGGTCGTCTACGCCACGATTTACTGGACCCGTGCGCTCCTGGTCCTCAGCCAGATGAAGCTGAGCATGGTCAGTTCGATGCTGAATTCGCTGGTGACGATCATCGGCATCGCGACGGTCATGCACGTGACGGTCACGTTTCGCGAACTGCGGCAAGAACACGACCGCATTGCGGCGTTCCGGGAGACGTTTGTCACGCTCATTCCGCCCGTCTTCTGGACGACCGTCACAACGGCGATCGGGTTCATGTCGCTGTTCACGAGCGACATCGTGCCGGTCCGCAGCTTCGGCACGATGGTCACGCTGGGGACGATGCTGATCCTGGCGACGTGCGCCGCGGTTCTTCCGGGAGGCATCCTGCTGGGAAGTCTGGACGTCGATCCGCGCGACACGCCCTTCGAGCGGCATGTGATTCGCGCGCTGCTCGCCATCACGCACCGCGTGGAGCAGCGTCCGAAACTGCTGTTCTCGCTGTGTCTGGGACTGATGGCCGTCGCGGCGCTCGGGCTGGACCGGCTGAAGGTGGAGACCGACTTCAGCAAGAATTTTCGTTCCTCCAGCGACGTGGCGCAGGCCGTCACGTTTTTCGAGTCGCATCTGGGAGGGGCCGGCAATTGGGAAGTAAACTTCGAAGCGCCCGCCGTGCTGGACGAGGAGTACCTCGACAAGGTCCGCCAACTCGCGCGGCGGCTCCGCGAGATTGAAATGTCGGATGGCACAAAACTCTCGAAAGTGTATGCCCTCACCGATGGACTCGATTTCATCCCGTCCATGCTGGCGAAAACGATCGACGAGCGCCGCACTGCGCTGCGGCAGATTCAGCCCTACTACGAGCAGCAGTTGTACAATCCGGAGGCGCGGCGGATGCGGCTGTATCTGCGGGCGCGCGAGCAGAAGCCGGCGGAGATCAAGCTGGCGCTGATTGCGAAAGTGGAACAGACGGCCCGCGAAGCGTTCCCGCAGGCGCGGACGACCGGGCTCTACGTGCTGATCGCCAACCTGATCACAAGCCTGCTCGGCGACCAGCTCACCAGCGCCTTGGTGTCGGCGACAGGCATTGTGATCTGCATGACGATCGCCTTCCGCAACTTCTGGATCGGCCTGGCGTCGCTGCTGCCCAATGTGTTCCCGATCCTGGTCCTGATCGGCGGGATGGGCTGGCTCGACATACCGGTCAACATCGGAACGGCGATGATCGCGTCGGTGTCGATGGGACTGACGATCGACACGAGCATTCACTACATCGCGGGTTACCGCCGCGCCCGCGAACGGGGCCTCGACCACATTGCCGCGATTCGCGACACCCATGCCAGCGTCGGACGCGCGCTGGTGTTCGCCAATGTGGCGCTCGTCGCCGGTTTCAGCGCCCTGTCGGTCTCGAACTTCATCCCGCTGATCTACTTCGGTGTACTGGTCAGCCTGGCGATGGTTGGCGGCCTCGCGGGGAACCTGGTGCTGCTCCCGCTGCTACTGCGCTGGGTGCCGCTCAAGATCGCCGCGGCCAGTGTCTGAAGAGAGTCATTCGCCCGGCACGCCGAAGTACACCTTGCGGTCGTAGTCGGCCAACTGCTCCGGGTTTTTCCCGGCGAGTTCCCCGGGAGTCGGCAGTGGCAGCGGGTCGTGCGCCCAGACCATCCCCTTGTTGTTCCCGGAGAGGGCGGCGTACCTCGTGATCGATTGCCCTCGCTCCGGTTCCAACCAAGTGGTGAAGATCAGCGAGTGTGTTGAGTCGCCGATCAGGATGGAGACGAACGACCCCGGTCTGATCTTCTTCCGTTTGTCCTCATCCGACCACGTCATGACTTCGCGCATCGGGTAGACGTGCCCGGCCTTCGAGAAGAACTCGCCCATGTTGACGAAGTGTACGTCCCCCTTGTTCGGGTCGGGCGTCAGCAGGTTGTTCGACCGGTATACGAACGACGAGAACTCGCTGCACCAGTTGTTGCCGCGGTTGGCGTACTTGCGCTTGTCCGTCTGTCCGAGGTCGGCGTACGCGCTCTGCAGGATCGGATTGTCCCCCAGTTCGTAATACTGCGTCCGGAAGTTCGCCATTTGGTCGGTCAGGTTGAGGACCGGGTGGCGTCCGTCGAGAGGACGAAGCAGCATGGGCTTCAGAGCGACCTCAATGCGGCGCTCATTGGGATACGACTTCGTCGCCCGCGAGTCGTAGAGCATTTTGCCGCCGCGGCGGATCGTGACGCCGGTGACGGAGGCGATCCGCGGCGATGTGCCGGGCGCGAGCGCGATGGCGACGTGGTCCCACACGTCGGCGGAATGCTGCTCCCAGTCCTCCCAGCGGAAGTCCTGGCCGTTGTTCCACGGCTGATCGGCGTCGTGCAGCGTGCCGAAGAAGTAATCGAGCCGCCCGTTCTTCTGCGGCTTGCCGTAGAGTCTCAGGACCACGCGATCGGGGGATGATTGCAGTGCCTGCAGTTCGGCGGCAGACGCAGTCGTCAGGGGCCGGCCGGCGTCGTTCTGGAGCGGCTGCGCCGAGAAGACGATGAGGAACTGCGGCTGCGGCTGCTCGAACTTTCCCTGGATGATGATCTGATTGATCCGGTCGGGAATAATGCCGCCGGCGCGCAGGGGCGTCCCCAAGGCAGGCAGCAGGATCAGAACGGCGATAAGCTGGATTGGTCGCATGGCGCATTCCGATTCTGTCATGCGGTTCGTCGGGAGGCAACGTCCCGGCGTCGGCGGACAGGGGGAGGCTGAGACCCACGTTGCAGTTTGCCGAGTCGTGACAGGCCGCTGGTCCGGAGCAGACGCCTTTGCATCCCGGTTGATTCTGCTTGCGAGCGGCCGACATGTGTGGGAAACTTGGGAGACGCGGCGGCGGACCCGTCCCCACCTGTTCCCATACCGCGGGCAGCCACGCTCCCCTGATCGCAGCAAGGACCCTGAACCATGCGTTGTTGCTCGCTCCTGGCGGGTTGTGCCCTGGTGCTGTTCTCTGCCTCCGCGGCCGATGCGCAGGGCCTGATCTGGAAACTGCCGGAGGACGGTACGTGGATTCGCTATGAAGGGACGTACAAGCAGCTCGAACGCCGCCCGGAATCGACGGAAGGGGACCTGACGCTGCAATGGCAGCGGAACGTGGAGATCAAGTCCGTCGGCCGGGAGATGGCCGAGCACAATGTCTTCGGCCGTACGCCGCCGCCTGAGCCGGAGATGTGCCGCTGGCTGGAATTCAAGGTCGTCACCGGCAACGTCGTGGAAGGGATCATCGATGCCGGTCCGGGGGGCACGGCGATCTACAAAGTGCTCGTACCGGAATCTGAGATCCGTGGCCAACTGCAGGACGAAGAAACCATCATCCTGTCGTACCTGCCGGTCGTGAAGGGGTATCGCAAGCTGGGGGACGAGCCGCCGCAGCCGCTGGAGAGCCAGGTGCTGCACGTCCATCCGACGTTGTCGCTGCTGCGCTACTTCCGCAACCTGCAGTCAGACGGCGTGGAGCAGACCCTCGAAGTCCCGTCGGTCGGCTCGGTGGCGGCCACGGCGTTCAAGGGGAACATGCAGATGGAGACCCGG
>CAZWGW010000196.1:2465-10123 GCA_964633565.1 uncultured Planctomycetaceae bacterium | reverse complement strand
TATCGAAAATCCAAAATCGAAAATCCACCTCCGCGCGGGGAGAACCCAAAAATCCCGGGTTTTCGGTTGACGCCGGATTTGAGACGCGGTGGAATCTGTGCGGTGGGCAACGACCCAACTCCTTGCTCACCTTGAATGGAGGATGTCGATGTTCTGGCGACTACTATCTTTCGGAGTGTTGACGGTCGGACTCGTCATGTTGACCGATACTCGCAGCCAGGCCGACTGCGACGATGATGATGACGGCTGCTGTGTCCGAGTCTGCCGCCCGTGTCCACAACCTTCGTGCTGCGCGCCAGCACCTGCGCCAGATACCTGTGTTTGTCCATACTACGAAATGGGCGGATTCTGGTATGCGGAGCGGTTCGAAATTCCAACCAATAACTGCATGGACGGAAATCCGATTGCATGGCAAAATGGTCCTGCGAACTATTGCAGCGGAGACCTCTGTGGGTGCGGCATCGGGTATTTGTCAACCTCTGCGAATATCAACTGTCCGTATCTCAGCAACTGCATTGATCCCAACTTGTCGGATCCGCCGCCGTCAGGCGCACCGTGTGAGGCCGGAAAGAAAACTGGCGCTGCCACACTGTACCTGAAGATCACGTCGATTGACGGTATCGTCCTGTCGGAGCCGATCTATGTGGCATACTGGCACATGGTGACCAAAGCAGCAGGAAAACCAGCCGTTCCATTCTGGCTTGGGTGGCAGTGCACAACTCCGAGCCATGTGCCGGCAAACGGGGTCGACGCAGTTTCAGATCCCGAATGTGCTTCAGTGCTTTGGGTTCGGCGGGGTGCCGCTGGCGCTCCCGGTGCACCGAATACCAAGAGAATGATGGTCCACGTGACGAAGGACGGCTGCTCGCCGTAGCCCTCATTCCTTCCATTCGGTCACAAAATCCTCCGGCTTCAGGCGCGGCCCGGCGCTGCGGGCGAAGCGGCAGCCGAGGCCGGGGGAGATTGTGCCGCGATCCCGGATGATCTGCGTGCGTGGATTCCGGTCCGCTTCGGAGATATCGAAGATTCCGAGGAGCGTCTGATCGTTCCCCCCTTTGATCACGTAGTAATTCCGGTGAACGGGCATGATCTCCGTCGCGTGCTCCGGAACGTGAAACAGAGGCTGGGTATCGACCCATTCGGCGACTCCCGAACAGAGTCCGAACACCGGCTTCGCGTGGCCCGTGTGGTCCCAGTCCGGCACTCCCACGGGAGTGATGCCCGTGCCCGCCTCCGGTTTGATTGTGTTGCCCGAGGGAAAACGCGTCGCGCCGCCATTCGTCGCGACGTAATAGAATTCAAGATCGGTCAACAACCGCTTCCCCTCGATTTCAGCGATCTGAACAAATTTGTCGAACGTGTACTTCGATCGCAGAGGAAAATTCTCGCCGTCCACGAGATGGCTGTCGCGATTCCGTTCATGCGCTTCCGGGAGCATGTTACGCCGCTGGCCTTGTGTGTACTCAAACTGCTCGACGAAGAAGTCAGGCACGGAGAATTTCCTGAGTTGCTCTGTCTCATAGTGTGGCGGCAGGACAAATGCCGGCTTCCCTTCAATGGCCGACATTCCCACGGTCACGTCGACCTCCGGAATCTCGATCTTCGGCAGCAGGTTCCTGCCGTTCTCGACTCTGGAAAAGAAATGGTTGAAACCCAGTTTCAAGCCGGTTTCCGTCGGCGCAGGCACATGCCGGTAGACCTCGTGAAACCGGCCGTCGTCGAAGTACGCGACGACGAGGTAGTCCCCCGGCTTGAGGTCGATCTCTGCGGGCGTCACGCCGTCGACGACTGTCCGTTTCTCCGGTTCCAGCCGCCCGGTGGCGTAATTCACGGGGTGGACCACCAGTCGGGCGCCCGGTGGTTCCGTTTCGATCGTCACGGGAACGGGGTCATCCGGCGGCGCCTCCGGCACAGGGAC
This sequence comes from uncultured Planctomycetaceae bacterium, assembly GCA_964633565.1. Taxonomy (GTDB): domain Bacteria; phylum Planctomycetota; class Planctomycetia; order Planctomycetales; family Planctomycetaceae; genus CAZWGW01. The sequence continues at coordinate 8,205 of CAZWGW010000196.1, read as the reverse complement.
GGTCGCCGGGAGTGATGTTTCCCCGCCGGCCCCGGCACCGACCTCGGGCGCAGGCCAGAGTTTCCCGATCAGCACACCTCCGCCGATCAGCACGGCGATGGAGGCCACTGTCGCCACGACGGCGCGACGACGACCTGGCATCCACTCGACCAGCGGTCGCCCCGACTCAATCTGTGGCGCAGGCCCCGCAGCGGACCCGCAGAAACTGCGGAGATCTTCCGCCAGATCATGTGCCGTCGTATACCGGTCGGCGACCACCTTTCGCAGGCATTTCAGGGTGATCCGCTCGAGTTCGACCGGGATGTCCGGATTGATCGACCGCGGCGGACGCGGTTCTCGATGCAGCACCTGATCGATGTATGCCGATGATTGACTGCCGACAAACGGCAGCCGGCCGGTCAGCATGCGATAGAGCACCACGCCCAGTGAGTAAATGTCGGCCCGTCCGTCGGTCCGCTGGCTCTCTCCGCGCGCCTGCTCCGGAGACATGTAGGCGTACGTGCCGACCGTGGCGTGGCCCTCGGACAGTTGTTCTTCCTCGGTCACGCACATGCCGAAATCGGCGACAAACGGCCTCCCCGCGCTGTCCAGCAGAATGTTCTGCGGTTTGACGTCACGATGGACCAGCCCCTGCAGGTGCATCCGGTTCAGGGTCTCGGCGACATCGGCCACGACCTCCGCCGTCTCCCGGAACGAAAGCAAGCCGTGGTCCAGCCGCGTCTGAAGACTCTCACCTTCGATGAAGTCCGAAACGATGTACGGTCGTCCGTCATGTTCGCCGCACTCGTAAACGGTGACGATCCCCGGGACGCGCCCGAGCATGGACAGTTTCTGGGCCTCACTCCGGAAATTCAGCAACTCGACTGCCGTGAAGTGCTTGTCCCGTCGCGGCGTTTTCACGGCCACGTAACGGTTGAGCACCGCATCCCGGGCCTTCCAGACCTCTCCGAATCCTCCTCTCCCGATCAGCGTCTCCAGGACGTATTTCCCCAGTTGCCGTGGAGTCGCCGGGTCCTCCGTCCCCTCACACGAGGGCTCAGAGTCACTGAAACCGTGCGTGATCGTCGATTGCTGGGCCAGCGACCGAGGCGCGCCCGCCAGATCGACTTCCTCGGTGGCGAACTCGGCGTCGATGCAGTTCAGTGCCGTTTCCAGCTCGGCCTGCCCGTCCGGGAATCGAAGGCAATAGCTCTGCCTGTCAGGCCGGTCTCCCCAGCGTCTGCGGACGCGGTACTCCTCGGCAACCAGATTCGGCGTCAATACCTGCTCCCGCAGTGCCTGTGGCAACAGCTTCGCGTAGTCCTCCAGTCGGGGATACCTCGGGAAACCCCGATCGTCGAGCGCCGCTGAATCGGATAAGTCGCTGAATCCCTTCCAGCGGTATTCCAGGTCAATCTCGATGAGTTCGCCGATGTAACGCGGGTTGCCGCTGCTCGAGTCTCGGAGGAAGGCCACGAGGTCGGGGGGGCTGCCGGAAAGCCACTCGGACTCGAACTGGTGGAGCCGGTTTCCGGCGTCGTGAATGGCGGCAACGCGTGTCACTGCAACTCCGCAGGGAGGCTAGTGGGCGTGGTCTTGTGCAAACCGAGTATCCAATTCCTTGCCGGTATTTTTCAAGGGATCTGCGGGTACAACGGTCGGCGCTACGGGTTGGCGTCGAGCCGATAAGCCGGCTTCCCCAGCTTGGACACGTAGAAGACGTCGCCGACCGGGTCCCACGCGACGTTGCTGTACCAGCCCGCCTTGGGGATGTCGGCGCCGGGCGGCAGTGTGGCGACGTGCCGCCATGCCTTGCCGGCGTCGGCCGTCCGGAAGATCCCCTTCTTGCCGGCGACCACGATGCGTTGTGCATCGTTCGGATCGAGCCACGGACCGATCGTCGCCTCGACCGGGCTCCCCTGAATCCGCCACGATGCGCCTTCGTCATTGCTCACCAGCAATCCGTCGGCACTGAGCCAGTACGCCGTCCCGTTGAGAATCCGCACGACCCGGCCGATCGGCGCGAGGTCAGAAATCCTCGTCCAGCTTCGGCCTCCATCCGTGGAGCGCTGGATTCCCTTCCCCTTCTGCGTGTAGACCAGCGTCTTCGCGTCAAAGATCCCCAGGCCTCCGCTCTTGTCGAATTCCGGATCTTCAAACAGCAGTTCCCAACTCTGACCCCCGTCGGCGCTGAACATGACCTGGCCCCCCGACTCGTGGCGGCCGGCGAAAATGTGCTGCACCTCCGGCGTCGACCAGTCGACGGCCGCGAAGTCCCAGTTCCGTCCCACATCGGCGAATCCATGCCAGGTGCGTCCGCCGTTCCCCGTCCAGGCCCCTTTGCCGTCGAGCATGAAGCAGGCCAGGCGATTGCCCGCCGGATCGACATTGATCGAGAACGCCGTTTCGCATCGCCCGCCCACCTTGCCGCCGTCGCAACGCTCGAAAGAGTTACCGCGGTCGACGGATTTCCAGACTCCCAGGCCCGCAATGATCATGAACACGTCCCCGTTCGACGGATCGACGGCGATCCCCGCCGATTCGCCGGGCCAGTCGGTTTTCGTTCCGTCGGCCTCCAGTTGCCGCAGCACGCTGTCGGAAATGCTCACCCATCGTGACGGAGACGACTCCGGTTCCGCTCCGTAGCAATGGCCGGCGCTCAGCAATCCGATGCTTGCGCAAAACACCGCCGCTCGATTGGCATTCAGGTGACTGGATGACATGTTTGCAGACTCGAATAACGGGCTCAACAACGGGCTTTTACCAGCCCGACGCGCGTATTAATGTTGCGATTTTGGCGTGAGCCGATTGACATCGTAACCCGAAGCGTAAGCGAGGGACTGAGTTGCATCGGCGCCCAATTCCCTCGCTTACGCTTCGGGTTATGAGGGCTTTTCGACGAATTCGACGCGAATTCGGGCACACCAAGTCCGGAGGCGCAACGTCGTTTGCGCCACGATACCTGATTCGGACACCATTCTGCAGCGCGACGCCCTCCTACTCCGGGTCCAGCCACCCGTTGACGTAACTGTCGCGTGCCGCGGGCGGGTCGGCAGGTTCGCACTTCCAGACTTCCGTGCCGTCGAGGCTCACCGACACGGACCCGCCGGTCATCTGCACCAGAGCATACTTCCACACACTCGGCCCCCCGTTGGCCGCGTGCGCTTCGAGCACCACGAAGACCTCCGGGTTCGTGCCGTTGGCGAACGCGAAGATCGCGCCGTCGATCAATGGGGAATTCGGGTCCTCGTAGCGGTGCAGGGCGTTTGTTAACGGCCGGAGTTCAAGCGCGCCCTCGATCACCGCAGTTTCGCGGGCCGTGAACCGCCGCAGAATCTGCTTCATCTGCGAGAGCCGCCGCGCCGGCCGCTCCCCGGGGACGCCGGCATCCGGCAACTCCTGCAGTGACAGCCCCGGCGTCCGCGCCGACCAGTCCAGGTCCGTGCCGCGCCGGGCGGAGATCCGGCGGTCCGAAACCGACACAATCTCATACAGCCACATCGGCCCCTTGGGATGCTCGGGATAGAACTCGGTCGCCACGATTGCGGCGGGACGGCCTTGACCGCCGCAGATCCACAACCCCGATTCAAATGTCGCGCGGGTGGCGTCGGTGTACAGGAGCAGCGGCTCGGCCGCGAGCGGGATCGCTGTGCCGCTCCCGGCATCGGCGATCTGAATGCTCTCCGCCACCTGCTTCATTTTTTCGCGATGGGCGTTGCGTGCCGCCGGGTCTGGGTCGTCGGCTGTGGCGACGCCCGCACCGCAGAGCAACAACGATGCAACACATCGGCAACACGCGGATCGCATGGATTCCTCGCCATCGATGGTGACAGCCCGGCGATCAGATTATGACATTTTGTCTGTTTTGTTTCCAGGGGGTCACGCTGTCGCTGTTCTGAAGGCAAATGGGGGGGCGATCATGTGTTGATTGACCAGCGGCAATGACGGTCGCAATCATTCCTGAAACGAGCGAGCTTCTCCATGATACAGCTTCACGGCAAGGTCCTTGCGGCGTTGTGCCTGACGTGTACGGCCGCGCATTGCGCCGACGAGCCGGTCCCCACCGGATCTGCCGTCGACGACCCGGCGCTGAACTACCACCTCATGCACCCGGGGGGCGAGAGCCTGCCGGGTGATCCGAACGCCGCCTTCTGTCTCAATGGCGTGTATCACCTGCACTACATCGTGGCCCATCCGTGGAAGGGGAAGCGGTCCTTTTCCTTCGTCCACGTGACCAGCCCCGACATGCTGCACTGGACCTGGCAGCCCACACAACTCCAGCCGTCCTTCACGGGTCACGGCATGTTCAGTGGCACCGGCTTCCTGACGAAGGAGGGCCGGCCCGCCGCGATCTACCACGGCGAAAGTTCGGGCCGGAACCAGATCGCGATCGCCAGGGACCGCCGGCTCTCCGCGTGGAACAAACCGTACCCGGTCGATGTCAAGGCCCGCGACGGCGGCGAGGCGCAGATCAATCACTGGGACCCGGACTGCTTCCTGATCGGCGACACGTACTACGCGATTTCGGGCGGCCCGAACCCGCCGCTCATGAAATCACACGACCTGAAACACTGGACGCTCGTGGGCGATTTCATGGCGCACGAACTGCCGGACGTTACGATCGGCGAAGACGTCTCCTGCCCCAACTTCTTCCCGCTGGGGGACAAGTGGATGCTGCTCTGCATCAGCCACCCGCTCGGCTGCCGCTACTACCTCGGCGACTGGGACCCGCAGGCCGAACGGTTCGTCCCGCAGACACATGGACGCATGAACTGGCGGCGCGACGAACAGCCGGTGTTCGGTCTGTTCCGCCGCACCGACTTCTTTGCCCCTGAAAGCGTGCTCACGCCGGACGGCCGCCGCGTCATGTGGGCGTGGCTGACGTCGCCCGGGCCGGACAACCGGCTTCTGAACAGGACCATTCAGTCCCTGCCGCGCGAACTGAGCCTGCCGGCCGACGGAGTGCTCCGCATCGCTCCACTTCGCGAGTTGGAGTCGCTGCGGCACGACGCGGTCACGCTGAGCAGTGTGGAACTGGCAAGTCCCGTCACCGGCCATGGCGCTCAGGTGCCGCCCGCCTCCGCGCCTCAACTGCAGCGTATTGCCGAACTCCCCGGTGACGCCGTGGAACTCCGCATCACCATTGGCCGCGAACAGGCGGCGCGAAAGCTCCTGGGCTTCATGCTGTTCTCGGACGGCGCGGGACGCGGACTGCCGGTCCTGTTCCGGCCGGAGACCGGTACGCTCCGCGTCGGCACGACCGACGCTCCCTTTGACCTGACGGACCTTCCGGCCCACGAGGATGTCGAACTGCGCATCTTCGTCGACAGGTATCTGGTCGAAGTCTTTGCCAACGATCGGCAGGCGCTGGTCGCCGCGCACCTTGAGCATCAGGGCAGGGCAGGTCTGGACGCCTTCACCGTAGGGGCGCCCACCACGCTCAAGAAAGTCGAAATCTGGAAGCTCAAGCCGACGAACCAGGGATTCCTGGAGGCGCGGGCGAACCGCGTCTGGGAGCCGCAAACGGAATGAGCATGGTGAGGCCGGCCGACAACGAGCAACGACTGCACTCGCTTGCCGGCGAGGACGCCCGGTGGTTGAATGGTGTTCGATGTGTCAATCGCGGCACGCAGTAATCCGGCCGGGCCACCGTCAACGTCCAGCTTTCTTCAGGAGACCCCCATCGTGCGTCCTGCTTTCCATCGTGACCGGGCCGTCGATCACGTCCGCCGTTCCGCAACCTTCATCCTGCTCATCGTCA
>CAZWGW010000196.1:0-2455 GCA_964633565.1 uncultured Planctomycetaceae bacterium | reverse complement strand
GCCCTGTACGCCGAGGAGAATGGCAGGAGCAACGCCCAGACCGGCTGGACGGACCTGCTCCCGGACAATGCTCTCGCGCGCCATTGGACGACCCGCGGAAACTGGAAGTGCGGCGATGACGGCGTGGTGACGCTGCAGCCTCGGCCGGGGGAAGAGGGGTGGGCGCGGTTCGACGCCTACCTCTGGTCAGTGCGGACGTACGACGATTTCGAGATCGAGTTTGAGTACCGCGTGGAGCAGGGAGGCAACAGCGGGTTCTACTTCAATGTCGGCGACAAGGGGAGTCCGGTCGAGAAGGGGATCGAGGTGCAGATCTACGACGCGCCCGGCGCGCCGGACAGGAAACTGTCCGACCACGATTCCGGCGGCATCATCCCGGGCGTCCCGCCGACAAAGGCCGCTGCCAGACCGGCCGGCGAATGGAACCGGTTCCTGATCACCGTCCGGGGGGACAAACTGACGGTGAAACTGAATGACCAGATCGTCAATGCAGTGAATCTGGGCGAGAAGCTCAAGGACCGGCCGCAAAGCGGATACATCGGCTTCCAGGACCATGCCCTGCCGCTGGCGCTGAGGAAGATCCGCGTCCGCGAATTGAAGTAGCCCGCAGGAATTGTTGAACCACGCCCGTCTGCCGGCGGCCGTCTTTGAGTAGCCGAATTCGCGTAGAATTCGGGCGGCCAATGTGCCACTGACGCCCGAATTCCTGGCGAATTCGGCTGCAGCGCAATATCAAAGGGCGGCCGCGCGAACCGGCCCTATCCGGCCGCCCCGCTGTACAGCGGTTCGATCACTTGGCCTCGATTCAACTGGACCGGCCGGTCAAGGCGGTCGCGGATCACGGACTCGGGGGCGATGCCGAGCGCCTGGTACACCGTCGCGCCGATGTCGTCGGGGGACCAGGCCACGGTCAGGGGATACGCACCAACGTCGTCCGACCTGCCGATCACCTGCCCGCCGCGCACGCCGCCGCCGGCGAACAGTCCGAAGAAGCAGGGGCCCCAGTGGTCGCGGCCGCGGTCCGCGTTGATCTTCGGCGTGCGGCCGAATTCGCCCAGCATCATGACCAGCGTCCGCTCGAGCAGGCCCTGCTCCTGCAGGTCGTCGAGGAGCGCCGCCACCCCCTGGTCCAGCGGCGGCAGCAGCCGGTCCTTGAGCGTCGGGAAGATATTGCTGTGGTTGTCCCAGTTCTGGACCCGGCCGACATTCACCTGCACGACCGGCACCCCCACCTGCACCAGCCGCCGGGCCAGCAGCAGCGACTGTCCCGTCGTGTGCCGGCCGTAACGGTCCCGGACCGCGTCCGGTTCGTTCTGCAGTTGGAACGACTGTACCAGCTCGCCGGAAGTGAGCAGGGAGAGCGCAAGCTGCTGTTCGGCAGCCAGACGGCGCGACGCGGCGAGCGCGCCCAGTTGTCGCTGCTGGCCGTCCAGTTCGCCCAGCAACTCCCGCCGGCTCTCCAGTCGCGACACGTTGATGCCCGGCGCCAGCGTCAGGCTGTCGACCCGGAACTCCGGGCTGTTCGGATCGCCGGTGATCTGCCACGGATCGTACTTCTGCCCGAGCAGGCCGGCGTGCTGTCCGGGCCATGTGAGCGGTCCCTCCCGCAGGAACGTCGGCAGGTTCACGCCGGCGGGAATGCCGTCCTGGCGCGGCCGCAGGGACGCGTATGCGCCGGCGTAGGAAGGCCAGTCGTCGCGCGAGGCGACCTTGTCAAAGAACCCTCCCGGCTGCCTGGCGCCGGTGAGTACGTGGTGCGTCGACATCAGGTGATTGTTGTCGCCGTGCGAAAGTGTGCGGACAAGGGCATAGCGGTCCGCGCGGGCCGCCAGCCGCGGCAGGTGCTCGCAGATCTGGACGCCCGGGACCACCGTTGCAATCGGCAGAAACTCCCCCCGGATCTCCGACGGCGCGTCGGGCTTCAGGTCGAACGTATCATGGTGGCTGGCGGCGCCGGTCAGAAAGATCAGCAGCACTGACCTGGGCGGAAGCGCTGCCGGGCGGTCTGTTTCCACCGCGGCCGATCCGCGCGACAGGACGCCCGGCAGGCCCAGTCCCAGCAGCCCGGAGTAACCCACCTGAAGCAGCTCCCGACGCCGCAGGCGCGTCGTGTCCTTCAGAGCGTTTCGGGTCGGGGGCATTTCGATCCTTTGAAGGGGAAACGTCGATCAGTTCCTGCACGGACTGCGGCGATTCTCGCCCATCGAGGGGTGGGAAGGCAAGACGGCTGCGTTCTGCGCCGTTCGTCGATGACCCGCCCGGACGTCGGCGTCACTGCCGCTGGAATTCAAACAGCACCGATCTCCAGCGGATTAGCCGCCGACTTCTGTCCCTGCCGAACTATACGTGCGCGCTGGAAAACGAGCGGGCGAGCCTGCCGCCTGGATCAGCCGGTGAGCATCGGTTTGTCTGGTATATACCGGGTTCGCGGGGGCCGGCTGACGGGAGCGGAATG